>VFKD01000437.1 GCA_009885735.1 bacterium | reverse complement strand
CTCATGAAGAGTGCTTGGCGATAAAGCGGGAGATCGGAGACCGGCTGGGCATCGCCAATGCGCTCGACGAGTTGGGAGCGGTAGCCTCTGCACAAGGCGATTTCGAATCGGTACGAAACTTCTGGGGAGAGTGCCTGGCGATCTTTGGCGAGCTTGGGTCTTCTGCGCCGGGACCGACTCATTGCCTGGAATCGATCGCCTGCTATGCGGTCAAAGAGGGCAAGGCGGAGCAGGGAGCGACGCTCTGGGGAGCAGCAGAGGCGATACAGAGGCAATCCGGTGTACCGGTACAGCCGTCACAGCGCGCCGATCACGAGCGCAGGAAGGCCGTGGTGCGGGCCGCATTGAGCGAGAGCGCCTATGCACGCGCAATCGAACATGGCAGGAAGATGACCCCGAAGGAAGCGCTCGCGTTCGCGCGCCGTGTCCTTTAGCCGCAAGTCTCGGCACTGGGTGGGGCAAGCCCACGCCCTACGGATCAGGACGAGTGGGATAGGCAAGTCGTACGCGGATCCGGTCGAGCCGCTGCCATGCGCCGCCCTCCGGGTAAACTATCCCGACCGACACCGCAATCCGAGAGGAACAACACATGTCAGACTACGGCAATGTAGCCGCACCGGACGTAGAGGCAGTAACCAATGCAGCGAGAATTGCCAAGCAGGTCTCCAGCAATCTTTCCGACACAGTCCCTTCCACCTGGCGCGAGATAGCCTTCGAGCACGTTCTCGGCGGCGTCCTGGATGATTGGGTCGCAAACGGAACCCCCTCCCTGGATGCAGGTGACGTGGATGACCTCACGAACCTGATGCGACTTGCCGTCAATACCGCTCTCGCCCAAGACCCATCGCTGAGAGAGATTACGTTCAAGACCTGCCTGCGACGGACGATGATGGACTGGGTGGCAAACTGGAACGCCGAAGAGCAGTAGTCGGCAAGCGTGCGTGAAACCTCCATCTGTTGAACCACGGCGCCGCGTGCGCAGCGCTATCAGTTAGTATGCTCTACCTCGTCGCGACTCCCATCGGCAACCTCGGCGACCTCTCTGCTCGCGCGGTCGAAACGCTTGGAGCTGTCGCCCTCATCGCCAGTGAGGACACTCGAAAGACGGGAATCCTGCTGAAGCGCAACGAAATCCGTACTCCACAGGTATCGTTTCACGAGCACAATGAGATTCAGGCGGTGGAGCGAATTGTTGCGAGATTGAAGGCGGGGGATGACGTCGCACTGGTAACCGACGCAGGAACTCCAGGAGTGGCGGACCCAGGCTATCGGCTTGTTCGCAGGTGCATCGACGAGGGCCTGGAGCTAACCATGGTGCCTGGGCCGAGCGCCTTGGTGATGGCGGTAGTGCTCTCCGGACTCGCGGTTCACAGCTTCACCTTCCGCGGGTTTCCGCCGCGCAAGAGCGGGGCACGACGCACTTGGCTGCAGGTAGACCGCGAGTCGCCGCATACGCTGGTCTTCTATGAAAGCCCGCACAGGCTTCACGCATTCTTGAGGGATTGCCTTGAAGTGTACGGCAATAGGCAGGCTGCGGTTTGCAAGGACCTCACCAAGCTCTTCGAGCGAATTCAACGCGGCTCGCTGCGGGAGTTGACAACCGCGTTCGCGGCTGGCGGACTGAAGGGCGAATACGCGGTGGTGGTTGCCGGGTGCGAGGATGGAAAGGCCGCGAAGACTGAGCCGTAGAGGCAGGGAAGAGGACCGGCGAGCGAGAATCTAAGTGGGTGGGAGGAGAACCGCGATGGAAACGATGACCAAGACGCTGCCCACCGCACCGTCCGCCGTGGCGATACTCGAGATGATGGCGCTCTCGCGCGAAGGCGACCGTCGCGAGGGCATCCTTCTCCGCCAAAGTCGGGGCTGGTTCCAGGTCTCCGGCATGGGCCACGAGGCGATCGGCGCGCTCTCGTACCTGCTTCGGCCAGACGACATGATCTTCCCCTACTATCGAGATCGAGCCCTTGCTCTCGCGCGGGGCGTAACGAACTACGAGCTAGCCCTAGCCTACTTTGCCAAGCGAGACTCGTCGAGCGGCGGCAGGCACATGCCTGGGCACTATAGCAGCCGCGAACTCAACATTTTCAGCGCAGCCACGCCCACTGCGTCACAGTGCATCCCTGCCGCGGGTGCGGCATGGGGCCTCAAGATGGACGGCAAGGACTCGGTCGTTGTTTGCACGGTTGGAGACGCCTCCATTCGTCAAGGCGAGTACTTCGAGGCGGTCGCCTTCGCGCTTCAAGAGCAGCTTCCGCTGGTGATGGTGGTGGAGGACAATCAGTTCGGAATCAGCACTCCCACTCTGCATCACAATCCGTATCGGCTTGGCGTCTTCAACCCGGAACATGTGGTGACGGTTGATGGCCGCAGCCCGGACGAGGTGATCTTCCATGGGTCGGCTGCGGTGGAAAAGGCGCGGTCCGGCGGTGGAATGACCGTCCTGTGGTGCGATGTGGATCGCCTCTCGTCGCACACCTCCTCGGACGATCATCGGGTCTACCGCACCGCCGAAGACATCGCTGCGATGACAGCGCGAGACCCCATCCCGATTGTTGCCGAGAAGCTAATTGCCGAGGGCGTGCTGACGGCGCAGGAATGGAAGCGCAAGCAGGCCGACATCGCGCGCTCTGTGGAAGAAGACTATCTGCGCGCCGAGGGTGCGGAGGACGTGAACCCAGGCACCGTGATGGAGTGGCTGTATGCGCCGCCCACTGCGCCCACGGCGCCTCCTATCAAGCCGACCGAATCGATGACCATGGTGGCGGCCATCAACGAGACGCTTCGCGCGGCATTGAAGGCCGATGCACGATGCATCATGATGGGCGAGGACATCGAGGACCCCAAGGGCGGAGTGTTTGGGCTCACCAAAGGGCTCAGCACAGAATTTCCCGGCAGAGTGGTCAACTCTCCGCTGGCAGAGGCCACTATTGTCGGCACAGCGGTTGGGCTGGCATCCGCTGGATATCGCCCGGTCTTCGAACTTCAGTTTATCGACTTCCTGAGCACGGGCCTCAATCAGCTCCTCACCCAGGTTGCCACGCTGAGGTGGCGCAGCAAGGGCGAGTGGACCTGTCCACTTGTGCTCATTGCACCGTGCGGGGCCTACCTTCCCGGCGGCAGCCTGTGGCACAGCCAGAGCAACGAGGGGATTTGGGCGCACATTGCCGGAGTGCGCGTGGCCATCCCTAGCACGCCCGAAGATGCGGCGGGGCTGCTCTGGACCGCTATCAAACAGGACGACCCCACCCTTCTGTTGGTGCCGAAGCACATATTCCGCAAGCGCGTTGGGGTCGAGAGCACGTTTCCTGCGGTTCCCTACGGCCAGCTTGCTGTCCGCAGAACCGGTACAGACATCACGCTCGTCACCTGGGGCAACGGAACGGAGATGGCGGCTGAAGCCGCAAAGAAGGCCCAGACCGAGGGGGTCTCGGTGGAGGTGCTCGATCTTAGGACCATCACGCCGTGCGACTGGGACGGAATTGCAAAGTCCGTTGCCAAGACAGGCCGGCTTGTGGTGCTGCAGGAAGACACTCGAACCGCGAGCTTCGGCCAGGCAATTGTCGCCGAGATGACGGGCAACCAGGCGCGCTGGAACATGCTGCTCGCTCCGCCGCAGCTCGTGGCCCGCGAAGATGTTCATGTGCCGTATGCGCCGGCGCTGGAGTACACCGTTCTGCCGAACCTGACACAGGTGATGGACGCCATACACACCGTGATGTACTAGGCCCGAGTTAGCCAATCTCAAGGGAGCACACTAGATGGCGACGGTAGATGTTCGGATACCGCAGTTAGGCGAAGGACTTCAGGAGGCGCGAATCGTTCGATTCCTGAAGGCGCCGGGTGAGATGGTGGCCCGGGACGAACCTATCTATGAGATGGAGACCGACAAGGCCGTAATGGAGATCGAGTCGCCTGCGGAGGGTCGGCTCGTCGAGTGGACCGCGAGGGAGGATGAAGTGCTTCCTATCGGCGCGGTGATTGGCCGCATCGATTCCGCTGCTCACCTCATCGAGCCTCAGCCTCTGCCTCCTTTCCAACCGGAGGCGGAACCGGCGCGTGCGACTCCTCAGAAGTCCGCAGTGCATCCTATCGAGACAGTGGCCGAACTCCGCAACGACCTGCTTCCACCCAAGACTAGGGCCAGAGCCCGGGAGCTTGGGATATCGAACGAGCAGCTTGCCGCGCACGCGGCGCGGGTTGGCCGCAAGCTGATGCCAGCGGACCTTGAGGATCTGCGCGCGCAAACAACCATTGAGCGTGCAATGGCTGCCTCCGAGGGATATACGGACATGGCGATGCCTGTTCGCCAGCGCACCCTTATCCATCGGCTTCACAGCGGCCAGTCCGGCGTGATTCAGGCTACTCTTGAGATGCCCTTGGAATGGAGCGCTATCGAGCGAGCGCGTGGGAGCATCAAGGAGGCAGGAGGTGAGCTCCAGCCCAGCCAGTTCATTCTGTTTGCCTGGTGCGTCGCGCAGGCATCCGCGGAGCATCCGCAGTTTCGAAGGGCGATGAACGGCGAAGCAGGCATCCGAGAGTACTTCCACCTTAATCTGGGCATTGCGGTCGCTCGGCCCGGTGACGAACTGATGATGGCCCGCATCGATTCTGCGGACACTCTTGGATTGGCGGACTTCGTCACGGAAGCACAAAGGAACATCCAGGCTGTGCGGTCCGGCGCAGACCAGGCGTCCCAACTGATGCAGGTCAGTCTCACCAACATGGGAACGACCGGCGCTCGGTTCGGCATACCCGTCGTTGCTGCTCCCGCGGTGGCGACTTTGTTCGTCGGAACACCCTATCACGAGGCGTATCCACTCGAGACGGGCGGAGTTGGGTTTCGCAAGACCGCGCACCTTGTGATGACCTTCGACCATCGCCTCGCGAACGGAATCGGGGCGGCAGCGTTCCTGGTGGACATCAAAGCACGCGTAGAGGCGATCGACTCACAGATCGGTCCCCTGCTCGGTCAGTCTGAGTAGTCGCGCCGCCGTGGTCAATCTGCCCAACGGACTGGCCGCCGGGTTCTTGGACCTCGTCTATCCTCCCCGCTGCCTCGTCTGCGCCTCGGCAGGAATAGAGGGAGTGTGCTCCGCGTGCGGGTCTGGGCTTGCCGTAGACGCTCAGTTGCGCTGCACTCGGTGCGCGGCAGAGCTCCGCAGCGGATCGTGCCATGAATGCCGCACTTTCGGACCGTTTCCTTTCACTCGTGGCCGCGTGGCTGCAAAGTTCGACGGCTCGCTTCGAGATGCGATTCTCCGCTTCAAGTATGCCTATATTGAGCGGCTGGATCGCCCCCTGGGACTGCTGGTAGCGCAAAGACTCCGTGCAAGCCCATTCCGCGGCCTGGAGAACCCACTGCTCGTTCCTGTGCCGCTCCATTCAAGCCGAATCCGCAGTCGCGGCTTCAACCAGGCCCAACGCCTAGCGGCCGTTGTGTCGCTCGAGCTGGGCTGGGAGCAATCCGCGAACGTCCTTCGAAGGGTTCGGAAGACCACTCCGCAAGCGCGACTGCCTGCCGAAGAGCGAGCGGCAAATGTCCTGAATGCGTTTGCTGTCCGCAGCGGGAACTCGCCCAAGGGCCGAAACGTGGTGCTGGTGGATGATGTGCTCACTACCTGCCACACCGCATCCGAATGTGCCAGGGTGCTGCTTGGGGCAGGTGCGGCGAGTGTCTCCGTGGCCGCGGTTGCCCGCGGAGCGTAAGGATGTGGCACGTTGCATCGCCATCGGACCAGCCGTGCGCGCGGACGTGGTATCTTAATATCAAGATGAAAGAAGTCACAGCCCTGCGAAAGCGCCCGGATTGTAACCCTTCGGGCATTTCGTGCGTCAAATGGATACAACAGTTGCTTATCGGTGCGGCTGTGTGCTCTGCGATCTTCTTCTGTGCTTCACTCGAGGCAGACACGCTTTCGTCCGCGGACGACGCGGTGCGGCTCATGAGGGCTGGAGACTTGCGCGGCGCTGCTGTACTGACGAACCGTGCGCTGAACTTAGCGCCCGGGGATACGCTCCTTTACAATTTGGCGGCGTCCGTGCTTATGCTCTCGGGTGATTCTCGGGGAGCGTCAGCACAGTGGAGAGCAGCACAGAGCGAAAATCCGGGCGACAGCCTATCACTTTATGGCCTCGGGTTGGCAGCACTGCATCAGGGAGATCGTACCGAGGCTCTGGCGCTGTTTCGGCAAGCAAGGCTGAGCGGAGATACGGCGGTGTGCCTTTTGGCGGAGCGATACACGGAGGGCTTGGCAACCCAATCTGGAGCAGTGGTTGGAACGGCGCTTCCTGGTGCGATGCACCTCGCGGCAAAGGCCATGAACGGCATTGGCAGGCTTCGAACAGGAGAGGTTGCGCAGGGCCTAAAGGACGTCTCGGAAGTCCTGAACGCTAAGTTTGCTGATCCCTACGGCGAGCCACCCGCTCTGCTCATGACGTTCGATGCGAGCAAGCCTCTGGGGAACGGCGCACAAGAACTGCCCCTTGGGAACGGCCTGGCGCGAAGTCGAGCGCCAAAGTCGAAGTCGGTTTCCGGACCCGTGGTCCTGTCGCCCAATGAGCCAAGCTCAGAAGTTGCGTTCGTAGTATTTAAGGTAGACGGTTCCGTGGTGGGCATGGTGAACTCGCGGCCCTATCGCCATATCTGGCAGACCGCGCTAGAACCAAATGGCGTTCACCGCATCGAGATTGTGATGCACGACGCTCAGGGCACGCAGACTGCGGCAGTTCAAAGCCAGGTCCGCACGTGGAACCCTTCTGCTCCAAGGGCGGATGGTGTTGGCGCAGAGCGCGCGGACTCGGTGCGAAGCGCACTCTGGCAGGCGCTCGCGCTGCAGCCGAGCCGTCATGCGCTGGCATTCGCAGCTGCCGGAGCGACGGCGGATGCCGCCGAGCGGGGCCGGTACCTTCGGCTGGCCGCAGCTATCGCGCCGATGGAGGGCTCAACGCGAGCGCACCTAGCCTCGCTGAGGAGCGTGCCGGTTGCCGCAGCCTTGTGGCGAGGTTCAACGGACGAGAAGGTTGTTGCACTCACATTTGATGATGGGCCAAAGCCTGGAGTAACCGAGCCCTTGCTGGACGTATTGACCAGGGAGGGAGTGACGGCGACGTTCTTCGTGATTGGACGGCACACGACGGCGTTTCCAGCGCTCACGCACAAATTGGCCGCGGCCGGAATGCAGATCGAGAATCACACGTACACACATCCGAATATGACGGTGCTGCCTGCTAGATCGATAGCGCAAGAGCTTATGAAGACCGAGGCGTCTGTGATGGACGCAACGGGCAGGCCGATGAAGTATTTCAGGCCGCCGGGAGGCAACCTGAATCCGGAGGTCTCTCGCATCGCGGCGGCATGGGGTCTGGCAGCGTGCATGTGGACAGTTGATGCAGAGGCGTATGAGAACGGAAGTCCAGACAGGCTAGTGGAGTTTGTTGTTCAGCGAGCATCGCCTGGAGCGATTATCCTGCTGCATAACGGCAGAATGACCACTGTGGAAGCGCTGCCGAAGATAATACGAGAGTTGCGTCGAAAGGGCTATCGCTTCGTTACCATTGATGAGATGGCCGTAGCGAAGGCTCGTAAGTCCCAAGCGCTGGCGGAGCGTTCGGCCAATCCGCCACGAGCTGTACGATAGGCCGTGTTGTAGTTGGTTGCTCAACCTGAGCAGGAAACAAATCAAGTTGTGCGGAACGATCTACCGAAACTGGTATAGTTGAGGAGAAGTTCCTACGCGCCTTTCGAGGAGGATTTTGATGCGAAACGTTCTACGCGGCGCCGCCGTCCTGGCGGTGACCGGTATGGTAGGTCTGGCTGCTGTTCCCGCTTGGGCGCAGGCTCCCGAGCGCGAGCTTCTGGGTGTGAAGATATGGCGCTCGTGGAAGGACGTACTTCAGAAGCACGGTCAGCCCACTCGAATTGAGGTCGGAGCGGTGTCGGGCGGCGGAGCAGCGGCAGGTGGCGCCGGCGGCGGCATGATGGGCGGCGGCGGTGGTGGAGCCGCTGGTCCTGGCGGCGCAAGCTCCAAGATGGGCGCGATGATGGGTGGTGGTGGTGGCCTTCCGGGCCTGGGAGGCTCCTCTTCGGGCGGCGGAGCCGCCATGGGCAACCAGATGCGCTCCATGATGACGGGACGCATGGGCGGCGGCATGAGCATGCCCCCAGGCGCAATGGGTGGGCCGGGCGGCCCGACGGGCGGTGGCCTCGGCCTTGGCCTTGGCAACCCAATGTCGGGAATGATGGGAATGATGGGTGGCGGCGGCATGGGTGCGGGCGGTGGCGGCGGTGCCGCGTCGTCGGACGGCGAGGGTGAAGTTACCTGGGTGTATGAGCGCGGAGCCAGCACCTACAACTTCCTTTTCAACAAGGACGGCCGAATCAT
Source organism: bacterium (assembly GCA_009885735.1). Taxonomy (GTDB): domain Bacteria; phylum Armatimonadota; class Chthonomonadetes; order Chthonomonadales; family CAJBBX01; genus VFKD01. The sequence continues at coordinate 6,427 of VFKD01000437.1, read as the reverse complement.
CCAGATTCAATCGTTTGGTTACTCCGGCGCAGGCAACACCTCTCGGGGCGTGAAGCTGGGCGACGCTACAGACAAGGTCTACAAGGCCTACCAGTGGCCGGATTCGCTTAGCAAGACTGCTGACACACTGACTCTGGACTACAGCAGCAAGGCCCAGGTCGCGTTCCAGCTAGCAAACCGCAAGGACGGCAAGGGCCTTCGCGTGGTGGGCATTACCGTGGCACTGACTGATGGCGCAAAGATCCGCATGACGGGTCCGGGCGGCACCGGAATGGGCTCGGGCTTTGGAGCATCAGGCGGCATGGGTGGACCGGGCGCGGTTGGCGGTGAGGGCCTCGACGGCAAGTAGGTTCCGGCTAAGGTCCCTGCGGCTCGCACAATAGCTCAGGTTGGTGTAGACTTATAGGGGCGACCATTGGTCGCCCCTTTCTGTTTGCGCGGGTGCTCTTGGTTCGTCTATCCAGCCAAGATCCGCTGTTCTTGGAGAGCTCCATGTCGGCTGACAAAGAGGAGATTAGAGAGCGCAACGACATCGTTGAGGTGATCAGCGCCTCGGTGGCGCTGAAGCGCAGGGGCCGCGACTGGCTGGGCCTTTGCCCCCTGCACGACGAGAAGACTCCGTCCTTTCATGTCGTCCCCGCCACCCAGTCCTTCAAGTGCTTTGGCTGCGGCGCCTCCGGCGACGTATTCACCTTCGTTCAGCGGCGCGAAAATATGTCGTTCGTCGAGGCGGCGGAGTTCCTCGCAAGGCGCGTCGGCCTCACGTTTGCCAAGGGAGACAAGGCAGGAACATCCGAGGGAACATCCGAGAAGGAGCGACTCTATGAAATGAACGGCCTTGCCGTGGCCTACTTCCGCCGAATGCTCAGCAAGGCATTCGCGGCAAGTGAGTATCTCGCGGGCCGTGGGCTGACTGCGGACTCGATCGATCGCTTCTCTCTTGGTTTCGCCCCGGAGGGCTGGTCCGGACTCGTTGCATACCTCCAGTCTCAGCGCCACGACATGCAGACAGCATCGAGGGCCGGCCTTATCCAGATGGGCAAGACCGGCGACTACTTCGACATGTTTCGGAACCGGCTTATGTTTCCAATTCACGACGACCAGAATCGGGTCGTGGGGTTCGGTGGACGGGCCATCGGGGACGATCAACCCAAGTATCTCAACACGGGTGAAACGCCTGTCTTTGTGAAGTCGAAGCTGCTTTACGGCGCCCCTTTTGCCCGGAAGTCCATCGGAACCAACGGCATGTGCCTCCTGATGGAGGGTTACATGGACGTCATTGCGGCCCATCAGGGCGGGTTCGACAACGCGGTGGCCACGCTCGGCACGTCGCTCACGGCAGACCATGCCACGAAGCTTGCTCGGCTCATGTCCGGCTCGGCGGAAGTTGCGCTTGTGTATGACGGAGACAGCGCGGGCATCAAGGCCACTCTGCGCTCGTCGGAGATACTGGAGGCCGCGGGCATCCGGGTCCGCGTGGTGCGGCTTCCCGCTGGCGATGATCCGGACTCTCTGCTGCGAGCTGAGGGCGGGAAGACACGATTTCAGGCAGCTATTGATGGCGGGCTGGGCCGAGTTGAGGACCTTTTGCGACGCGTGGTCGACCAGGCCGATCTTGCTGCACCCGCCGGCCGCGCGGATGCGCTTAAGAAGGCAATCTACATCCTCGCAGGGGTTGGCACTCGGAGCGAGCGCGACGCCTATATCGAACTCGTTTGGCAGCTTCATCCTATGAGCGCCCACGGGCCAGGTATCGCAAAAGAGCAGATGCATCGGGATGCCGACCAGCTTGCCGCGCAGCGAGTGGCGAAAGCCCGCGCCGCGGCAAGGAGAACCGCCGGTTCCGCCCCGCCCGCTCAGCCGACACGAAACGCCCCTACCCAGCCTCCGCCTCCTGCGTCACGAGGATTGCGCTCCGAGGCCAGAGCCGAGCTTGAGCTCGCCCGGGCGCTCCTCGACCCGGAGTGGAGGAGCACCGTGCTGCGCCTCGTGGATCGGAGCGACCTCTCGGGCGGAACCGTTGGAAGTCTCTACGACTTTGTGTGCAGCAATCAGGACGACCTGGCGCCCGAACTAGACAAGGTGCTTACCCTCATGAGCCGCATCGGACCTGAAGGACTGGCCGATCAGGTGCGAAACCTTATGCAGGAGTCGGCAATTTCCGCGGTGAATGTGCCGCTTAGTTCGGCGTCTGTCGCCGGCTGCGCGCACACTTTGCGCGCTGCCCGCGCAGCGAGGCTGTCTGAAGAGCTGGCGCGAATTCTGCAGTCTGTTTCTGAGTTTACGCATGAAGATATCGACCGTGTCCGCAAGTACGAAACCATGATTGAGCAGCTCCGCCGCACAAATCCGGACCAACCGTAGTAACGTGAGGGGGACACAGCACCGTGGCTTTGGAACAGGTGAAAGAGAACAGCGAATTCCGCCGCCTGCTGGACCAGGGCAAGGATCGGGGCTTCCTAACGTACGATGAAATCAACGACACGCTGGCTCGAGAAGAGTTGGATGCGGACCAGATAGAGGAGCTGCACCAGCTCCTCGCGGACGCTGGAGTAGACATCCTCGGCAAGATGCGGGAAGCGCCCGTTGCGCTGGGTGATGTGATGCAGCAGGCCACTACGGTTGTGCGTGCAGCCGACACCCATGTGGAAGAGGTAGTGCCCGGAGTCGAGGGCCTGCCGGTGGACGACTCCGTTCGGATGTGGCTCCGTGAAATCGGCAAGACCTCTCTCCTCTCGATGGACGCCGAAATACTGCTTGCAAAGCGCATCAAGTGCGGCGACCGACGTGCGAAGGACACCCTGACACAGGCAAACCTACGGCTCGTGGTCTCTATCGCCAAGCGCTACACGGGCCGAGGCATGTCCTTTCCAGACCTGATTCAAGAAGGCAACCTGGGCCTGATTCGCGCCGTGGAGAAGTTCGACCACGAGAAGGGCTACAAGTTCAGCACGTATGCAACGTGGTGGATTCGTCAGGCTATTACCCGTGCCATTGCCGACCAAGGCCGCACCATTCGGATTCCGGTCCACATGGTCGAGACGATTAACCGTCTTATCAAGACCGGCAGCCAGCTTCTTCAGGAACTAGGCCGCGAGCCAACTCTGGACGAGCTCGCCCGCGAGCTTGAGATGCCTGTGGAACGAGTGGCTGAGATCATCCGCATCGCCCCAGAACCGCTCTCGCTCGAGACGCCTATAGGCGAGGAGGAAGACAGTCACCTTTCGGACTTCATCGAAGACCATGAGGCTGTGTCACCCTCGGAGGCTGCTTCGCACCTCATCCTTCGGGAGAAGATCAACGAGGCGCTGGACGAGCTCACCAAACGCGAGAAGGACGTTCTCATCATGCGGTACGGCCTGGAAGATGGCCGTTCCCGCACCCTCGAAGAGGTGGGCAAGCACTTCCGAGTCACCCGCGAGCGAATCCGGCAGATCGAGGCCAAGGCACTGAAGAAGCTGCGCACGCCAAACCGCAGCCGCAAGCTGCGGGATTATCTGGCGTAGGGCCTGCCACGCTGACATCTAGTGGCACGGGCGTCCCGCCCGTGAAAGTCACTGTGCAAAGGAGACAGTCTCTTGAAGACTCACCTCTCTCGGCATAGCGCCACACTATTCGCCTGTTTCCTTTTACTGGTCAGCTTCGCTCAGCAAGCGAGTGGAGACGTGCGCACGAAAATTGAGGCCGATGCGACCAAGTACTTACAGGCTTGGACGCGAAGCGACTATAAGCAGATGTACTCACTCTTGAGTGCTCAAACGAAGCGCGAGATGGCCGAGAAGGTATTCATTTCGCGGATGCGTACCAACACGAATAGATTCGCGCGGGTGGTTCAAGTCGTGGATGTCCGAGTCGCCACACTCGCTGCAAATGAAAGAGAGGCGACTGTCTCATACGAACTGGAGACGATTATCACGGAAGAGCAAGCGGCTAAACTGCGAAATCTAGGTAATGAAAAAACTCGAGCTGGTCTCCACCGATCTCAGTCAACCAGAAAGTTCGTTCTGGAGCGCGGCATCTGGAGGATGTTCATTCGGGTACGCAATTCCGACGGAAAGGGCAAGTCAGGACATCGCGTCTTGCCCTCAAGGTCCCGTAGCCTGAATGCGAGAGCCTCGGCCTGAACTACCTGACGAGCTTTACTGCAGGTAACAAATCCTGATGCTTCATTGCGGTTGCTTTCACACGCTCCGTTGGGCGGGCGGGACGCCCGCGCTCCATTCTCACTCCACCCGCTCAAACAGCCCTGCGGCGCCCATGCCGAGCGCCGCGCACATCGTGACGATGCCGTAACGGCCCCCGCTGCGCGCCAGTTCGTGTGCGAGAGTAACGGTCTGCCGCGCTCCGGTGCAGCCCAGCGGATGCCCAAGCGCAATCGCTCCACCATTCGGATTCAGCCTGCCCGCAGGCAGTTCGAACTCCCTCTGAGAGCAGAGCACCTGGGCGGCGAATGCCTCGTTGATTTCAACGATGTCAATCGCATTGATTGAGACACCGGTACGCTTCAGCAGCTTGGGAACCGCGAGTGCAGGACCCACGCCGAATGTCGCGGGCGCCGTGGCGGCAACGGCATAGCCCGCAAACCGAAGAGCAGGACGCTGAGGGTCGTTCGGCAAGTTGGCGAATCTCTCCACACTCATCACCACCATCGCCGCCGCCCCATCGGAGCGCTGACTGGCGTTGCCCGCGGTGATCTGGCCGTTCACGTCAAAAGGTGTCTTGAGTCCGGCCAGACCCTCAAGCGTTGTACCGGCTCGAGGTCCCTCGTCATGGTCAAGGGTTAGGTGGCGAATCGTCGGTCTGCCCTCCGCGTCCTCCTCCTGAACTGCTGTTTCCACTGGCAGAATCTCACCCTCAAACCGTCCGTCCGCCTGCGCCGCGAGCGCCTTCCGATGGCTTTCCACCGAGAACGCATCCGCCTCTTCACGCAAAATACCGTACTGTCGCGCGAGCGCCTCCACTGCCGGTCCCATTCCAGAGTATGTGTCGGGGCGCATTTGCAGCAGAGCGGGATTGGGACGGGTCGAATCTCCAAGGAATGGGACCATCGACATACTCTCGACGCCCCCTGCCACGATGACGTCCGCCGATCCGCACGTGACTCTCTGAGCCGCAATTGCGACGGCCTCCAGCCCGGACGCACAAAACCGGTTCACCTGCAGGCCGGCAGCTGTGAACGGCATTCCGGCACGCAGAGCTGCAATTCGCCCAATGTTGAGCCCTTGCTCGAACTCCGGCTGGGCGCAGCCTAGGATGACATCCTCGACCTCGCTTGGCTCGATTCCGGCCCGACGAACCGCTTCAGCAACTACGAGCGCGGCGAGGTCATCCGGGCGAGTGTCTCGCAGCGACCCTCGCGGCGACTTGCCGATAGGAGTTCGGACGAATCCAACGAGTATCGCGTCTCTCATGGGTGGAGTCTCACTCTCTAGATGAATTGAGTCCCAAAAAGATTTTGTAGTTGTGTCAAGTTTCGAGAACGGGTCCAGGTCTCGGTTCAGCGCAACGGCCCCGTCACTGTCACCCTGAGCGGAGCCACAGCCGTATCGTGGCGCAGTCGAAGGGTCCGGCAGTAGTCTTCCGCTTATGCGAGACCGGATGCTTCGGCTGCGGTTCGGAACGGCTGAACCTCCGCTCAGCATGACAGTACAATTGCTACGAAGTGCAGACTTTGTTGGAAGCGTATACGCGACTTGCAGATGCCTTGCAACTCGGTAACGTTTGGGGCAAGCACAACTCGTCGGTCTGAGGCAAAGCCTCCCTAGTTCCTGAGCGCCTTGCCAGTGTCAAGCATGTGGTGAATGCGCGCCAGCGTCTCGGGCGTACCGCAGAGCGAGAGGAACTGCTCCCGCTCAACCTCGAGCAGATACTGCTCCGGCACGTCGCACCGTCGCAAGGCGGCGCCGCCGGACATAATCGCTGCGACAGCTCGGTACACTCTTGCATCGTGTTGGCTGCTTAAGCCGCTGCGAAGTTTCTCCTGAATCTCCATTTCGAGTTGACCTGCAAGCTCAGGTCCCAAGACCTTAATGGGGGAGTCGGTAACCGGCCGATGCTCCATACTAAGCCATATCGCGCGCCTTCTGGCATCTCCCAGAATCCGGTCCGGGTTCCGGCTGATACCGTCCGTTGAGCGCAGAAAACCGAGACTTCGCGCATCGTCGGCGCAGCACGAGTAGGCCCCCGAGCACAGCGTTCGCCACACACTTCGCGCCTCGTCGAACGGGTCGGCGCCTCCCGCCTGGTTTGCACGCCTGAGCATTGCCGTGACACCTCCCGCTGCAGGAATCAGCCCAACGTTCGCCTCCGGCAGCCCAATGCGGCTCTCGAACGCCGCCTGTACGCCGTGGCACCTCAGCAGCATCTCGCATGCTCCTCCGAGAGAATATCCGGCCACCGCCGCAACCACCGGCACTCGGCTTCGGCT
>VFKD01000606.1 GCA_009885735.1 bacterium | reverse complement strand
CGCGTCTCATGATGTGCGCCGATGGGCCGATTCGCTCGCGGGCGAAGCATCCGCATACAGCCGTCCCGCCCGCACGATTGGTTCCCGTGCGGATGCTGTCGCCCCTACAACGACCCCCGGATACGTGTGACCAACCATGTTGATGGGACAACCTGGCCCTGCCCAAGCGTGCAGCACGCAACCAGACCGCGTGCGTAGGGGCGACAGCATCCGACCGGAACGTCACCATCAATGCGCTAACGTCGCGCTCGGATACTTCGCCCGCAAACCGTCGTGTCTTGTGCCGCTCGTTGGAACACCGGGCGAAGCATCCGCATACACCCGTCCCGCCTACACAACAGATTCCCACGCCGCTGCTGTCACCCCTACACCCGCACAAACCCGCACACATGCAAGCAGGAACAAACCGAACCGACTAGAATAGGGCCTGGTATCTGTCAACTACGAACCGCATGGGGAGGCAACATCCTTGAAATTGTCGCGACTATTGACCGCAACGGCTGTCGTCGCAGCTGGACTGTATGGGTGGCGAACCCTCTCCAGTGCCGCCGCGCCGCGCTTTGAGCCGTTCTTCTGGGAGCAGCCGCTCACGGCATGGCCAACCGCACTTGGAACCGATGGGGACACGCTCTTCGTCGCGGCGGTCGACCGGGGCGCTCACTCTCCCAGTCGCGTATTTCGCGTCTCAGCCGACGGCACGCTCGTTGGTAAAGTCACTGAGGTTGGTTTGAAGTATCCGGTAGGTCTTGCGGTGCTTGGTGAAGCGCTGTACATCATTGATTCAGAATCCGGCCCCATCACAGACTCCCAGATTTTCCGTGGTCCGAAGGATGGCAGCAAGCCGATGGAGACCTTCTACACGGGCTCGGAGCGGAACGAACCCATCGTCGATGGCGTAGGGATTGTCGCCGCTGCAGGAGCGCTCTTCACGACAGACCGGGTTCAGGGCCGCGTACATCGCATCAATCCCAACGACACTGGGATTGCGCTGCTTGGGACCGTTTTCCCGCTGCGTGCGCCGGACGATCGCTTCTGGGGCGCGCACGACACGTCGATCGCTGCTGAGAAGGACACACTCTACTTCGCCGACGGCGGGGACGCTCGGGTGAACGTCCCGCCTCATGTCCGCTCCATGTCCACTGCGTCCACGGCGTCCACGGCGTCCACGGCGTCCACTGCGTCCACTGCATCCACGGGAGGCGCCTTCAAAACCCTCTGGAGCGGCGCTCCGTTCGTTGCCCCAGCGAGCATTGCAGTCCATGAGGGCACTCTCTACGTGGCGGACGTGGGAGCGCATACCATCTGGACGATGCCCGCCACGGGCGGCAAGCCCGAGGCGTTCATCTCCGGGATGCCACTGAATGAGGAGTGCGCGCTCACGGTGATGCGCGGTGACCTCTACCTGGCGGATACTCCAGAGCCCGGACAGCCGGGGGCGATCTACCGGGCGCAGATCGCTCAGCCTCATGGATGGGCAGCGCAGCTGGGCATCCTTGGTGCATTGTCGGCCGGGCTGTTCCTGGTGTCGCTGAAGAGGTCGTCGCGCGTTCGTCGATTTACGGTTCGAGCGCTGAGGCGGTTCCTGCGGTAATTGAGGGCCCTTGTAGGGGCGACAGCATCCGACCGGAACGTTTCCATCAAAGCGCGAACGTCACGCTCGGATGCTTCGCCCGCAAACCTTCGATTCTCATGCCGCGTGCAGAAACACCGGGCGAAGCATCCGCATACGCCCGGCCCGCCCAAACGATGGGTTGCACTGCGGATGCTGTCGCCCCTACAATGGCCACCGAACCGTGCGACAAATCATGTCGACGGGACGGCAGGGCCCTTCTCAGACACAGTGCACGCAATCAGTTCACATTCATAGGGGCGAGAGCAACCGGTCCCGCGCTAGCTTGCTAATGCCAATGCCACAAACTGCGCTGGCGACACAATCTGAGCGCCGGCATATTGTCCCATTGGCAGCAGGTGACGGCGGTCGCCGGTCACGATGTGAGTAGCGCTCGCCGCCACGGCACACTCTATCACCATGTCGTCCTTCGGGTCCGCGGTCACCACTCGGAGGGCTCCGGTAATGGTCGTGAGTTGGAGGAAGCTGCTGAGGTCCTGCAGCGCCGACTGGACATCCGCCTCGGCGAAAGTGAAACGAGACCGCAGCTTCTCGCTCAGCTCGCTGAGTATCTCGTCACACGTTACGCCATCAACCGTTCCCTCGCGCGCCAGGTCTAGGCTCCGCCGAGGCACCCCGCCGTATATCAGGGCGGAGATCAGCACGCTTGTGTCGTAAACTGCGACTAGACGCACCCGCGGTCTTCGTGTATAAGGTCATCAACAAACGCGAGGCGTGCGTCGTCATCCATTGCATCCCAGTCGATGCCTCGCTCTCGGCAGAGCTGCCTAGCGGCGGCTTGACCGCGGCTCTCGCGGTCCACCCTTCCGTCAACTTCTGTTCGAAGCTCCGCCAACAGCTTTTGCTGTTCGTCCGCCGGCAGCCGCCGCACTAATCCAGCCAACTGCTCTCGGGATAGCTCTTGTATAGGCATTGGTGGACGTGTCCCTTCTAGTCTGATGCTAGTATATCACCTCATAGCTAGCTGGGCAATCTTGAATCCGCGTCGCGCGCAGTGAAACCTGCGGATGCCGCTGCGCTTCCAACTGGTCCTCCGCGATTGGCGAAAAACGTTCCTCACCTCACGTTCTCGGGCGAAGCATCCGCATACGTCCGGCCCGACATCACGATAGATTCCCGCGCGGATGCTGTCGCCCCTACGACGATCCATAACTGCTATCCAAGCCCTTGGCGTCATCCTGCTCATCCTGTCTGTCGATGTTAGATGACGTTGACTTTCGCGCGAATTGGTATGCACTTACGCCTCTCCTGCCCGGATTCTTCCAAGCATCCCCTCATCCACGCTCTCGAGCCTAGGCCCTAGCTTCGCCACCACCTGCGCGGCGGTGTAGGCTGCAATCCTCCCCGTGACATCCGGCGAGAGCCCCTGCGTGAGCCCATAGAGCAGTCCTGCGGCATACATGTCGCCCGCGCCCGTGGTGTCTACGGCGGCAACCGGATAGACCGGAATCTCGTGCAGGTCCCCGCCCATCGAAATGAGCGAACCGCGGTCGTCCATCGTGACCACGGCCACATCCGCATACGACTGCAGTGCGCGAGCGGCATCGACCGCAGTCTCGGTGTCGGTTAGCATCTGCGCCTCGACGCAGTTGCCGAAGACGATGTCCACATGGTCGG
>VFKD01000227.1 GCA_009885735.1 bacterium | reverse complement strand
GGGCGTAAGCCTTGCGATGAAGTCCGAAAAGGCAGAGATGGACTGCACATGCGGACAGAATGATGCTGGGCGGTAGACCGCGCACGCCGAAGACCACCAGCGCAACACCTACAAGGGTGATGGCGCGAAACCACCTGCTGGTCAGCCGCAGGACATCAAACTGCTTTTTGACAACACCCTCTACCATCATGAGTGGTGGCTTTCCTGGTGCTCCCCAAATCTCACGGGCAGGCGCACACGTTCTGTGTTGGGTACTGAGGCGACTCTCGGTTTCACATGACACGAGCATACAGCACCCCACATCCCGTGTCAATCTTCCAATTGCATCGTGCAGGTACACTCTTAGTGGTGTGGAGCGCCGCGCGGTAGTTGGTAGTGCCAATCTCGGTCTCCGGAAGCCGCACAAGGAGACGAGACCGATGCCGAAGCTTAAACCGACCTACAGCAAGCCCTCCAAGGCGAAGTTTACAAAACCGCTGCACTCCGCGCGACCCGCTCCGCGGCCCGCGCGCCCCGAGCCGGAAGTCGAGATGGAGCCGGCGCCTGCAATTTTGCCGTTCGATCAGCTCGGGCTCGACCCCGGCCTGCTGCTGGCTGTCACTGCCGCTGGTTACGAGAGTCCAACTCCAATCCAATCTCGCGCCATCCCGCCGCTGCTGGAGGGCCGAGACCTGCTTGGCCAGGCACAGACGGGCACCGGCAAGACCGCCGCATACGCCCTCCCGCTGATCCAGCGGTGCGACATCGGCATCGACGCAACCCAGGCGATCATTCTGGCGCCTACGCGCGAACTGGCCGTGCAAGTCGCTGGTGAGGTGTATGGGTTTTCGAGAGCGTCCGGGCTCCGCGTAGTTCCTGTCTACGGCGGCCAGCCCATTGAGAAACAGTTTCGCGCGCTAAAGACCGGCGCGCACATCGTGGTTGGAACTCCTGGGCGCATCCTCGACCACTTGCGCCGAGGTTCGCTGGTATTGGACAGCGTGCAGACCTGCGTTCTGGATGAGGCGGACGAGATGCTCGCGCTCGGCTTCCTGGAGGATATTGAGACGGTCCTAGCCGCCATTCCGCCCGAGCGCCAGCTCGCGCTCTTCTCTGCCACCATGCCGTCCAGAGTGGCGTGGGTTGCAAAGAAGTTCCTGCGAGACCCCGTGCGTGTGATCATCGAGTCGAAGAAGCGAACCCTTGAGACCACGAACCAGACCTACTACGAGGTGCCGGCGGGCAAGAAGCTGGAGGCGCTCTGCCGCGTGCTGGACATGGAGACCCCTGGTCCCACCATCGTCTTCTGCCGCACTCGCAACGAGACCGGACAGCTCTCCGACGAGCTGCGGCTTCGGGGCTATGGCGCGGACGGCCTTCATGGGGACATGGCGCAGCACGAGCGTGACCGCGTGATGAAGCGATTCCGCGAGGGGCAGACCGATCTTTTGGTGGCCACGGACGTGGCTGCGCGAGGGCTGGACATCGAAACGGTGACCCACGTGATAAACTACGACATCCCTTGGGACGCCGAGCAGTACATTCACCGAATTGGCCGTACCGGACGGGCGGGCCGCGAGGGAGACGCCATCACGCTCATTGAACCCAGAGAGCGGCGTCAGCTTCGCAACATAGAGCAGATGATCGGCTCGCGGCTGAAGCCGGTTCGCATTCCCACCGCGGCGGACATCTCGGCAAGGCGGCTGGACCGCAACCGCAAGGCGCTGCGAGACGTTATCGAGCGGGGAGAGGGCGAGAGCCACATGGCAATCGCCTCCGAGCTTGCCGAGGACTACGATCCGCTCGCGATAGCGGCTGCCGCGCTCTCCCTGCTGTGGGGAAGTTCCAAGGGCGCGGAGGAGCCGGAGGAGGATACGAGCGCCTTCGCAGAATATCCCGAGACCGGCATGGCACGGCTTCTAGTCTCCATCGGGCGCAAGGAGGGCTTGCGTCCAGGCGACTTGGTGGGCGCAATCGCACACGAGGCCGGACTAACGGGCAAGGAGATCGG
>VFKD01000078.1 GCA_009885735.1 bacterium | reverse complement strand
TAAAGGGCTGGACAGAACTCCTCGTCACATCCGGTTTGTCACCTGGACGCTGAAGTACTCCAAGTGCCACTGGATTGAGGTGCTTGGCCTGGGCGAACACTACAAGCGCGCGGAGATCGAGGCATCGGTTGCACGGGACGGCACGGTCTATGTAAAAGAGCCGATTAACGTAACCCGGTTTGCGATCGATAGGTCGATTCTAAAGACATTGCATCCACGACTAGTTGTCGGCGGCTGCATTGTGCGTATACCGGACACACAGGGAGAGAATCCGCGCATTGCTCTTTCGCGAAGCGGCGACCATTGGATAGCTTCGGCGTACAATCCGCCTTCCGGACTTATACTCATGAGCACTCTGATAGTCGTTTTTGGGGATTATCCACGTCGGAGACAATCGGGCAAGCAGCCCGGACTGCAGGGTCCTATAGACGATGCTTTTACCTCACGCTTCCTATGCGTGCGCGGAACCGGCAAGCCGTGGAACCCGGCAGTGCAGGAGTGGGCCGATGCATCGCTCGCCCGATTCGCCGCCGAGTGGCATCGGTTCTTCCGGGGGGAGTTGCCTATCAAAGACGACACGGCGGTGACCGAAGACGACCGGCGACGCTGCAATCTGATTCTCTTTGGCGACCCTGGCAGCAACGTGTGGATTCGCAAGGCGATGCCGTGGCTGCCGATCAGGTGGACGCAGAGCGCTATAGAGTTGGGAGGCAATCGATACGCTTCGGTGGATCATGCTCCTGCACTCATAGCCCCAAGTCCATTCACGCGGTCCTGGGAGCCGGCTCGGTATGTAGTGGTGAACAGCGGGCACACATTCCACGAGGCGGAACTGAACCGCCTCAACTATCTGCTGTACCCGCATCTGGGAGACTGGGCGGTGTTCAAGCTGGGAAAGGCGACCGGCCAGGATGCGCTCTCGGGCGAGAGCATGTTGCGCAGCGGCTACTTCAACGAGGAGTGGAGGCTGACGGAGGCGATATCGAGCCGGTAGATTGCGAGTGGTCACGGAGGGGCCAGTGTGCCGGCAGAGGAGCACTGTGGTAACATGACAGTGAAGTGGCCCACTCATCTCGATGCACAGGAAAGGTCCTCGGTCCGAGTATGGGATGCTGAACGGATGAGAGAAATGGACAAGAACAGGAAGGGCTTTTCACTCGTTGAATTGCTCGTTGCGCTTGGCGTGATTGCGGTTCTGGCAGGGATTCTACTCCCTGTGTTTGCGCAAGTGCGAGGAAGAGCTCGGCGAGTCGCCTGCCTATCGAACCAGCGCCAACTCGGATTGGCGATGTCACTCTACGTGCAGGACTACGACGAAAGATATCCGGACTTCCGTTCCGACCCGCAAAGCGCAATGTTTGCTTCAGACATGCCCTATTGGCACGATCACTTCTGCCTCGGTCTCTATCTCTCGGCAGACCAGCCATGCTTCATCCACGTTCTTCGCACCTATCTTCGCTCCGACCAGGTCGCCTTCTGCCCCGCGGACACGGATCGGGTATCTGGTGGGCGGTTGGTCACTTCGTATGAGTACAAGCCGTGGCTTGCCAATGGCC
>VFKD01000286.1 GCA_009885735.1 bacterium | reverse complement strand
TGGGCCTCTCCACCACCGACATGGTCTACTTCGCCTCCGGAACTCTAAACGTGCCTGCGGTCGAGATCACCGCCTCGCACTGCACCAAAGAGCTGAACGGCATGAAGATCGTGCGGGCGGGGGCGCACGTAGTTGGAATGGGCTCGGGGATGGAGGAGTTGCGCGACATCGTTGGGGCAGGGAACCTGCAGCCTACGGCGAAGGCGGGAGCGCGCACCAGCCTCAACGTACTGGACCCCTATATCGACCACCTGATGCAGTTTGTCGACGTGGACGCAATTCGTCCTTTCAAGCTCATCGGCGACGCGGGCAACGGAGTGGGCGGCATCGTGGCGGCCGCGCTCACGGCGCGGATTCCTCAGATATCGATGGAGGCGATGTACTTCGAGCCGGACGGTCGCTTTCCAAACCACGAGGCGAACCCCTTCGAGATCGAGAACATCCACGAGCTAATCGCCCGAGTGCCTGCCGAAGGCGCAGACTTTGGAGTGGCCTGGGACGGCGATGCCGACCGCGTCTACTTCCTGGACGAGACCGGCGCTTTCATTCCAGGAGATTTCGTCACCGCACTAGTATCGCGCTACTTCCTGCAGAAGCACCCCGGGTCGGCTATTGTCTACGACATTCGCTCGTCCTGGGCCGTGAAGGAGTGGGTAGAGAAACTCGGCGGAAAGCCAATTGTGGAGCGAGTTGGCCACAGCTACATCAAGCGGACCATGCGGCGCGAGAACGCGGTCTTCGGCGGCGAGGTGAGCGGCCACTACTACTTCCGCGACCACTTCTATGCGGACAACGGCTACATTCCGTTTATCGCAATTCTCCAGATGCTCTCGGCTGAAGGGATGAAGATGAGCGAGCTCATCGCATCGCTGGGCGACTACTATCTCTCCGGGGAGATCAACTCGACCGTGGTGGACACGAAGGCAGCACTCGCGCGCATTGAGGCAAAGTATGCCGATGCACAAGAGATCAGCCACCTGGACGGCGTGACGGTGTACTACCCGGACTGGCACTTCAACGTGCGCCCCTCGGCGAACGACCCCGTAGTTCGCCTAAACCTTGAGGCCCGTTCGCAGGCAGCCATGGAGGAGAAGCGAGACGAGGTCCTGGCACTCATTAGAGGGTGATTGTCAACACGTAAGGCGAGAGTGCGGCCCCCGGAGAGACCTCCGGGGGCCGCAATCATTTGTGGAGCACAGTGCGGATTCCTACGGAAC
>VFKD01000088.1 GCA_009885735.1 bacterium | reverse complement strand
CGGCAAGCGCCTCTGCCAAAAGCCTCTCTGCCCTCGGCAGGTCTCGCTTCATCCGGAAGAGCCGCCCGAGGTCTTTCTTGCATAGCGCGACTCCGACCGGATCGTCGTTCGCCTCTCTTACCGCTAAACTGCTGCTCAGGTGCCTCTCGGCGGCTTCGAGATCGCCGAGCCGCAGGTCGAGGCCGCCAAGCACATGCGCAACATGCGCGACCGAGAGCGGCGGACCAGACTTCTCGCGAATCCCCAGAGCTTCGAAGTAGGAGTCTCTGGCTCGCCGCAGCTGCCCCGTGGCCTCGTACGCCTCGCCTAGCTCGGCGAGCGCGGAGGCCAGGCCCTCAAAGTATTGCGTACTTCGATAGAGGCTGCACACCTCTTCCATCTTGGTGACGGCTGCCTCGTAGCGGGCAGCATGAAAGTCCGCCGTGCCATCGGTTAGCAGCCGATGGGCAACTGCATTGATGCTGGCGTTTGCCGCACTGTCGGCAGGGGCTGCGACTACCGTCGTTGTGATTACTGACGACCGAGTGCGAAGCCGGTACGTCGCCGCGCCTCCAGCCAGAGTGGCGAGGACGCCGCACACGACGCCAATGCGAATGAGGCGAACAGAACGAGGTGCTTGCGACACCCGCACCGGAGCTTGGTGCAGCCTCAGGGCGCGATCCACCGTTTCTAGCGTGGCCTGAGAGACGGACGGATCGGAAGCGCTCCGTGCATCCGCAAAGGCCTTGTAACACGTCAGCGCCGCAACGGCATTGCCGTTCGCAAGGTGCAACTCCATCTGGGCGCGGCACTCCTTGTCGGTCATGCTGTTCCTCCGCTCTGGTGGCAGGCTCGGCTGTGCAACTCTCGCAACCATTATACGGCCTGCTCTGCAGTTCCTGCCGAAAAAAACGTCTTGAGACGACACAGGATACAGATTCCATACGTTGAATATATTGCCATGAGTGAGCGGCAAGGCAGGGACACAAACGAGAAGTGGCAAATCACGCTTCTTGGCGGGCTGACCGCCAAGCGAGGCGAGACGGAGATAACCACGTGGCGAAGCGTTCGGATGCGCTCGCTCCTCGGCTATCTGGCGCTCCATCCAAATCAGCAGCACGACCGAGAGTTCCTGGCCGAAGAGATCTGGGGCGAGGGTGCGCCGGGGCAGCGGGCCGTGGACACAATTGGAGCGAGCGCGCTCCTCACCCAGGAGCTGTCGCGGCTTCGCAAGCTTTTCACGGGGAACGGAAGCGACCTCATTCTCACCGCGCACGGAACATGCGGCTTGAACAAGAGGCTGGTCGAGACTGATGTGGGACGGTTTCTGGCAGCTCTGGACCAAGCCGAGCGCGCAACCTCAACTGATGAGCGCGTCGCCCGCCTGGGCGAGGCCGTTGGGATATACCGAACGGGCGGACAGCTCCTACCCGGAGTTCACCATGAATGGGTGGAGGCGAAGCGAACCGTCCTTGCAGCAAGGCTCGATGCCGCGGAGGAGGAGCTGGCAGAACTTCGGAGGAGCACGGAATCCGACGTTGACCTGGACGCAATGAAGGAACGCATAGCTCGGGACGCATGGCGCTACCAGTTGCAGCTGCACCTAGTCGCAGGTGCTGCGCTGAACACGCCCGAGCAGTCCCAATGGATCGACCGGCTGGACGCGGAGAGGCAGTCGTGCTTGGCAGCAATCGAGTGGGAGCTGCAGCGGGATGCTGTTCCCAGACTGCTCGGGAGCCAAACCCTCCGTTACGTTTGGCTGAGGCGCGGCCGCAAGAACGAGATGGCGGAGTGGCTAACGGTTCGACTGAACACGCCGGGATTTGTCGCTCCAACTCCACGACCATGGCTGTTGAGCGCCCTAGCGACGATGAACTTTCACATTCTCGGACGAGAGGCGCTGTCGCGAGCACAGATGCAGGAGGCGTTCGACATCTTCTCGCGGATGGGCCGCCGGCCCGAGATGGCAGGAAGCATGGCGTCCCTCGCTTACTGTGCCTATAGCTCTGGTGAGATTGATGCCTGGGAGGAGTACTCGCTGCACGCTGAACAACTCCTCATCGAGATTGGCCACGACGAAATGGCGGCCAAGAATAGGCTTGGTCGGGCCAGAACTTATCTAGACATGCAGAGATACGAGAGCGGTCTCCGAACGCTTGAGGATAGCGACAGCGGCGACAGGTCGCTTCATGGCACGAATCAGCAAACTCTCGCGTTACTCTACTCGGCCGTAGCCCACGCGGGATTGGGCAACTTCGGCGAAGCGGCCAACCGGCTGAAGGGCGCCGATGCCGTCAAGCAAGACGCGCCGAACCTCAAACTTGACATCATTCGGTCCCATTGTTGGGCGGAGGTTGCAGGACTGCGAGGAGATGCTCTCGGCGTAATGCGCGCGTACGCAGATGCGACCCGCATGTCTGTAGAGGTTGGCGAGGCGTCCTGGGTCGTAGATCATCTGGGAAATCTGCTCGATGTGCTTGCTAAGTCGTTCGGAAATGGCAGCCTGCCAAAGTTCCCTCGACCCATCGCGCTGCGAGATTTCGCGACTCTCATTGAGGGCCATAGACTGCTCGCGGCCAAGAGCGAAATGAACATCTCGCCGGACGACTCATTGCTTCTCGCGCTCATCGAGGCTCGGATTGCCGGTCGTCTTGGCCCTACGGGAATGAAGGACGCTATGCACTCAGCGCAGGCCCTCACTCTGACCTCTGCAGCCGCCTTGGCTTGCAGCCTGTTCGTGCCGGCAAACTAGCCTCGGGCCACACTTCCACCACCGACTCTCGTCAATTGTGTCTCACACGCCAAACTCGCAACCTTCTCGCCAACACTCCTTGTTATAGTGCAGCGGGCTACAGTCCACCAACGCGGCCCAATGTGCGCTGACCTACCAAGGTTTAGGTTCGCCAGTATGCACGTGGCGAAGTCTTCTAAGTAAGTGGCGGTTGCCGGTCGCCGAACCACTTAGGACTCGTCCATAAATAACTTGTTCTGTTCTCGACGCCGCGGTCGAATGCTATAGTTCCATTCACCATGGAAATCATCCCGTTCCAGGTTTATCGATGCCAGCTCTTCGTCCGATACCTTTATTCCCGATGGGTACTTTCCTGTATCTAACCGGCTTTCGACTCGTAGGCCGCTAGATGTCGTAGTGTTTGCGATAAGGCTGACGATAACCTCGTGG
>VFKD01000056.1 GCA_009885735.1 bacterium | reverse complement strand
TGTATCTAGTGATATAACTAGATACACCAGGCGTAAAGAAAAGTCCTGCCTCGGAGGAGACAGGACTTCAGGACTCTGTAAACAAATCTAGATAAAGGCCAAAGTCGAGTGAGTCGCGAAGCGTCTCCGCGTCCATTCTTCGCAGCGGCATGTGCCATAGCAATCGGTTGGCAGCATCCACTTTGTGGGCCTTCGGGTTGATCGAGTCCGATTGCAGATACGCCCTCGTGCTCATTATTTCACGGTGAAGCCACTTGAGGCTCCAGCCATGCTCCATGAAAGAAACCGCGAGCCTGTCGAGCAGTTCAGGGTGGCTGGCTCGGTCTCCGTTCAGGCCAAAGTCGCTCGGGGTGTTCACGATGCCGGCGCCGAAATGGATGTACCAGACGCGGTTTACGATCACTCTGGCGGTAAGCGGGTTCTTTGGACTCACCATCCACTCCGCCAGTGCGAGGCGCCTCTCAGCGTCGGTTGAGTCTGCAGACAGTCGGAACATGGACGAAAGCTGACTCACCACCGTGAGGCTGCCTGGAGTGATCTCCTCCTTCGGCTTCTGGACGCTGCCTCGCTCCAGCAGGAAGGCCCTTTCGGGCTTCGGTTGCGGGCGGCATGCGTAGAGTCGACGAGGAATTGGTACCGCTGCGAGCCGCTTGTCCAGCAATTCGCGCTGCGTCCTGAGGGCGGAGCGCCTCGTCCGCAATTCGGGCGACAGTGCGCTCTCAATCTCTGCGTCGGCACATTGTGGAAGGTCCTCTTCCAGGCGGCTGATGTGGTCCAAGTTTGAAGCGACCTGCGTCCAGGCCTTGCCGTCCTCCGAGAACTCTACTCGATAGAGATTCGGCGTGCCATCGGTTCGGCCCGTTTGCGGGTCGGTCGACCACACCGCCTCGGAAACGGGCGTGGCCGCGCCAAGGTCGATTGTCAGGATAACCGGCTTGCCTGAAGATGCGCCTTCCGGCGCGGTCCAGTTCGAGGCAGTGTGCCTAGCCGGGAGCAGTTCCACGCTGGCTAGCCGCGCTTTGGCGCCCTTGTGCCCAGTTACGACGAACCGCCAGTAGCGAGCCGTTCGCTCAGGCCAGACATCTCGATTGTAGAGCGGGTTCAGCGAGATCCGCTGCATCTTCAAGGCTCGCGAAGCCTCCGCCGCCCGGTACTTCGGGGCGAGCAGTCTTGCGGTCACCGGATCTTCAATGTCATCAAGTTCCGCTCGAATCTTCCCGACTGCCTCGCGCAGGGGCCCAGCAATCTCTTCGTACTTCGATGTCTCGCTGGGCGACGCCACGGACCTCTCGCCAAAACCCGCGCCGCTGAATACTGAGGTGAGGCGGTAGTAGTCCTTGGCTGGGATGGGGTCAAACTTATGGTCGTGGCATCGGGCGCAGTTCACCGTGAGGGCAAGAAACGTCGAGCAGGTCGTGTTGACCATATCGTCCAGCTCATCCATCCGGGCCGTCTTCTTCATCACGGGGTCTTGGTTGAGCTCCGCGCTCACCTGGTCCCACGGGCCGGCAACCAAGAAGCCCGTGGCCGCAATCTTGCTTGGGTCGTTGGGAGAGAGGATGTCGCCGGCGATCTGTTCCCGCACGAACTGGTTGTAGGGCGTGTCCGAGTTGAATGCGTCAATCACATAGTCACGATACGGCCACGAATTAGGCCTCTCGCGGTTATGCTCGCCTCCATCCGTTTCGCCGTACCTCACGACATCCAGCCAGTGCCTTGCCCACCGCTCTCCGTACCTTGGGGAGGCAAGGAGACGATCAATCACTTTCGCCCACGCATTCGGGGAGCGGTCGTTTGTAAATGCCGCCACCTCTGCTGGACTGGGAGGCAGGCCGGTGAGCGAGTACGCGGCCCGGCGAATGAGGGTTCGGCGGTCGGCAATCGGCGCGAAGCCGAGGCTTCTGGACCTCAGTTTGCTAAGCAAGAATGCGTCAATTGTGTTGGAAACACCAGGGAGCCGTGGCGGCGCGGCCTTGCGCGGAGTGCGATATGCCCAAGAGGTCTGGGGCGCCTGTGCCCGCCGTAGTCCGGGCTGGGCAACCTGAATCGAAGCGGCGAGCGCCACGAGCGCCACGATTCGAACATTATTGAACATGGCCCGGATGACCTTTGGCTGCCGAGGTACACAACGAGTTGTGCCAGAGTTTGCGCTGCGCCCCTCGCGGATTCCTGCGAACGGACCCAATATGAGAGTGGGACGTTCGTAGATAGGCATGCGTGGGCGGCAGCTGAGCGATCTCTCGGACACGATGAAGGTACCATGGTTCGTGCGGCGGGCGGCGACCCAATGGTGTGGTAAGCAGGTCCAATGAATGGAGAAGTAGGCGTGTCGGACAACCGGAGAGTGGTAGTAATCGGGAGTGGCCCCTCGGGGGCGATGGCCGCTTGGGAGCTGGTGCACCGCGGCATTCCCGTGGTGATGCTCGAGTCCGGCACTCGCCTGCCCAGCGGACTGCTTGTGCGGATGATGGGTCGAAACGTTTATAGAAAGGTCGCGCAAGAGGGATTCCAGCATGGAGACAGGCACGTTTCTAGCGGCGACCCGAAGACGGACTGGTACTACAACCTCTCGCCCGGGGGCCTCTCTAACCAGTGGACCGGCGCTGTGCCTCGCTTCTCCGAGACAGACTTCACCGAGGGCGCGCGGCTCGACGAGCGCTATCGCTGGCCGCTAAGCTATGAGGATTTGGCGCCGTATTACGCGAAGGTGGAGCCTCTCATGACCATCACCGCAGCGCCGCACGCCACTCCACAGTTGCCGATGGGCGACGCTGCCTACAGGCACTCGCTGCCCCAAGATTGGCAACCGATAGCGGTGAACGCCAAAGCGAAGGGCCAAGGTCTCTGCGCCCTGCCTCTAGCGGACGGTCCGAACTGGATGATTGCGCGTCGCGGAACGGCGTTCAATAGCTACAACGTTCTCGTCCAGCCGCTGCTGAAGAAGCCGAACTTCAAGCTGATAACGGGGGCACATGCGCTGCGTGTTGAATGGAACGGAGCTAGGCGCAGAGCAGATTCGGTGGTCTATCACGACGCTGGATCAGGCAAGCAGGAGCGAATCACCGCGAATGCAGTCGTGGTGGCTTGCGGGCCGCTCAACTCCACGAAGCTGCTTTTCGACTCGGCATGTCCCGATTTCCCGGAGGGCTTGGGAAACTGTCATGGGGTGCTAGGAAGTTATCTGCACGATCACCCTCGAGAGTGGTGGGCGTGCGACCTGGACAAGCCCATCTCAGTGCTCTCGCCAGCGGCGTACCTAACTCGAAGGCCGCCAGACGAGTCCGAACCGCTGATGGCCACGTCCTGGACCATCGGCATGGCAAACACGCGAGATAAGTATCGGAGCCTGGTGGGTCTCAAGACATGCGCTCTCGGAGTGCAGGTGTTCGGTGCAACGGTCCCATGCGAGAAGTATTTCGCCCGTCCGGATTCCAGCAAGAAGGACATCCACGGTCTCCCTCTTCTCAACCTCTGTATTCAGTACGACGAAAACGTAATGCGCAACATGATTGATGCTCGACAGGGCTTCGTCGACCTGCTTGGCGAGGCAGGATACTCCGCTACTATCCGGGAGATCGAACCGCAGCTCACTCCGGGCACATCAGTCCACTACGGAGGCACGGTTCGAATGCACTCGGACAGGCGATATGGAGTGTTGGACTCCTTCAATCGAGTCTATGACATTCCGAACCTGGTCGTAGCGGATGCGAGCTGCTTCACAACCGGCCCAGAGAAGAATCCGAACCTCACCGCAATGGCGCTCGCAGCGCGTGCTGCGAGCCAGCTGGCCGACGACATGGCGAGGTCCTAGCCGCATGCGTTGGCGACCGTTTGGAAGCACGGGCCTCACCGTATCGGATATCGGCTTCGGCTGCGCTCGTATAGGGGGTGTCTTTGGGTCCGGCTCAGGCACTTCGAGCGACACCATCGCGCTTCTTCGCCGCGCGCAGGACGCGGGTATCAACCTCTTCGACACGGCCGACATGTACTCTCAAAGCGAGAGCGAGGCGCTTGTGGGCCGCGCGTTTTCCGGCATGCGCAGCCAGGTGGTTATTGCCACGAAGGGCGGCTATTGCCTGCCTGCCCAGAAGCGGCTCGTGAGTCGAATTAAGCCGCTGTTGAGGCCAATCGTGCGTGCATTGGGCATTAAGAGGGAGAACCTGCCTGCATCGGTCACCGGCTCTCTTTCGCAGGACTTCTCACCGGACCACCTAGTGGCCGCCGTGGAGGCGAGCCTGAAGCGCCTAGGCACGGACCACATCGATCTCTATCAGCTTCACAGCCCTCCCCAGAGCGTCATCGAGTCTGGCGACTGGCGAGAGCCTCTGGAGCGAATGAAGGCGGCCGGAAAGGTGCGCTTCTATGGCATCGCGTGCGATACGGTTCAGGATGCCGGGGCCTGCCTGAAGATCGGAGGGCTCTCCTCCATTCAGCTTCCCTTCGGATTGCTGGACCTAGAAGCGTCTGCCGGTGTCCTGGCCGAAGCCGAGCGGCTTGGAGTGGCGGTCATTGCGCGCGGCTGCTTTGGAGGGAGCCTGCTTAAGCCATCGCTCACCGAGGTGGAACTGAAAGAGAAGACCGAGAAGTGGGCGACGGTGATGGCACTCCGGGAGACTGCCAAGCGCAATAGGCGCGACCTCTTGGAGATGGCGCTTCAGTTCTCGTTGGCTAGTCCGGGAGTGTCGGTCACGCTTCTGGGCATGAGAACCGAGGACCACCTTCGGCAGAATCTGGAGTTCCTCGCCGGCTCACCGCTCACCGAGGCGCAATTGGCCGATCTTCGCGAGGCGCGATAGCCGCGACAAGGAAGTGCGCTGGCACGGTTCCTGAACCAGGATCGTGTATACTAGCACCGACTAGTCAGTTCTACTTGGATTCTGACACGGATTACTTCATTAGGAGACCACACTATGGCCGAACCAATCAAGGTTCTGGGATTCGCAGGCAGCTTGCGAGCAGGGTCGTTCAATCGAGCAGCGCTTCGAGCCGCAGGGGCGCTCGCGCCTTCGAGCGTGCTGCTCACAACATACGATCTGTCGGACATTCCGCTCTACAACGGAGATCTGGAGCGCGAGGGGCTGCCGGAGTCTGTCGTTGAATTCGGCAGGAGCCTGGCCGAGGCCGACGCTTTGCTCATTGTTACTCCCGAATACAACTACTCCATTCCCGGAGTGCTCAAGAACGCAATCGATTGGGCTTCCCGCATTCAGCCATCACCGCTCGCAGGAAAGGCGACTGCAATAATGGGCGCCTCGATGGGAGGATTCGGATCAGCTCGAGCCCAGTACCACCTGCGGCAGGTCTGCGTATACCTTGATCTGCGACCCATCAACAAGCCCGAGGT
>VFKD01000037.1 GCA_009885735.1 bacterium | reverse complement strand
CCCGCGCTCCGACGCGATCCTGCGTGGCATGCGCGTCTCGCACATGGAGAATCACGGGCGGGACGCCCGTGCCACGAAGACTACCACCTCGGGGGCGACGCCCGCGCTCCGACGCGATCCTGCGTGGCATGCGCGTCTCGCGCATGGGGAATCACGGGCGGGACGCCCGTGCCACGGATACCAATCTCACGGGCGGGACGCCCGTGCCACGGAAAAGGCCTTCTAAAACTGCAAGCTCAGGTCCGCGTCCAGCGATCGCGTGTTGTATCCAAAGTTGCTGCCCAGCGTGTTGTCGCGGCTAATGAACTTCTGGGTGCGATAGCCGACGATGAAGTGCATGTTGCCCGTAATAGGAAAGTCGAACCCTATCGTCATCGTGTTTTGTGCGGATGCGAGGTAGCCCGAGGTGAGAGTGTTCTCATAGCGCCAGAAGAGGCTGTTGCCCTTCCACACCGGATATTCCAGCATCCATCCCAGCGAGTTCATGTTGGTGCCGCCGGAGCTGAGGTAGGAGCCCGGGAATCCCCCGCCTCCGCCGCCGGTGTTGGTACCGGCGGTGGATTGCGTCTTCATCACGTTGTAGTTGAAGGAGCTGATGAGCCTGCCAAAGGGCCGCACACGCGCATTCAGGAAGATGAGGTTGCTGGAGTTCGATCCGGCGTCGCCCAGGTAGGCAACCTGCTGGGTGTTGAAGCTCGTGGTGAGCTGCAGCCACTCGCCCGGAGTGTAGCTGAAATTGAATCCCAATGAGTTCTGAGTGCTGTTGAAGAGGTAGTCGCCTGCGCTGGCGCTCTTCATCATGCGAACGTCGAAGTTGAGAGCCTGGGTGGGGCGGTAGCTGAGCGCGACGGACGTGTTTGCAGACTTGCCGCCGAAGCTGCCGGTGCCGTAGCCTCCGCCGCCTCCGCCGTAGAGTCCGCCGCTGTAGTTGCCGTAACCGCCGAGGCCGCCGTTGTATCCGCCGCCGAATCCGGAGCCGAACCCACCTCCGTAGCCACCGCCGCCGCCGCCGCCGTAGCCCACTCCGCCGCCGAACTGCCTGCTGAGAGCATTCAGCGTGGCTGCTCGCGGCGTGTTGTTCTGTCCAAACACCGAGTAGCTGCCGCTGTCTTGTATGCCGTAGCTAAGCTGAAGCTGCATGCTTCGCAGGATGCTGAGGTCTGCGTTGATCGAGACGTCCTTCGAGCTGTTCGTGTGGCCGTCCGCGCTTTTGAGGTTGTTGAGCGAGAACAGAGTTCCCAGCGAGAAGCGCGAATTCGCCTGCCAGCGCAATCCCATGCGCGATAAGATTGAGTCCGTGCCGTAGCGCGTGGGCGTCGTGCCGCTGGTGCCGCCTGTTCCATAGAACCCGATTGAGTCGTTCTTGTTGCGGCCAACCGACATATCCAGCGAGACGCTGCGCAGGTTGTATCGAAAGCTGAGCGTATCGGTTAGGAAGGACGAGTTTCCGCCTCGCTGCAGCTTCGTGTCCATCGCATTGTGCAGCAATGAGAGCGTGCCATCGGCTCCAAGGGTCCAGTTGATCCCGAGGTTCATCTGTTTGAAGTCGTCCTGGCCCGTACTCGCTGCGTAGCCGTTCGATCCGTTGAACCCGCCGCCATAGCTGCTGTAGTCATAAGACGGTCGCTTCATCTTGTCCATCGTCGCGTTAATCTTCAGCGTGGGTGAAAGTCTGTAGTCGAGCCCCATGTTCAGGCCGCTCTCGTTTCGCCGAAATCCAGGGCTCTCAATGGCGGTGAAGCCGGATGCGATGTTCTTCAGTCCCCAGTTAAGCCGAAGCCTGTCCTTGGCGAAGCCCATGTTGCCGCGGATCTGCCAGGCGCCGCCGTTCACCGGCTGACCGGTGAGGCCGGAAAGCGTGCTGGTGGCGGATTCAGCGGTGATGCTGCCGAGCTTGCCGAGGCCGATTTTCGCGTCGAGACCCATCACGTTTCGGTCGCCCGTAGAGTCGCCGTTGCGAAGCGGCGTGTAGGTCACCTTCACAATCTGCGTCGCGGGTATTGGCAGTCGAAAGTAGACTCGGTTCGGCAGGAGCGGGTCCACCACATAGTCGGTTCCGTAGACCTGCGGCAGTGAACTGACGGTGACGATCATCGGATGGATCGGGATGGCGCCGGTCACTTTTCCGTCCGCATCCTTGATGAGCAGGACCTCCATCGGATACTCGAGGGTGTAGGGCGTAAGCGGGTTATTGAACCCATAAAACTGCTCGGTTCGCGTTAGGCTGCGGCTGTTCTGCT
Organism: bacterium; assembly: GCA_009885735.1. Taxonomy (GTDB): domain Bacteria; phylum Armatimonadota; class Chthonomonadetes; order Chthonomonadales; family CAJBBX01; genus VFKD01. Next base: position 1,065 of record VFKD01000037.1, on the reverse strand, counting down.
TCGATTCTAGCTGCGTCATGTAGGTAACGCCGATTGTCGCGCCCTTGAACTTCGAATACTCGGCTCGCCACGCGGTCAGCAGGCCGGGCGCCTGACCATAGCCATAGGTCTCGAACGTCACCGCGATGGTTTCGAGCTCCTGGACGATGAGGCCGTTGCGAAAGTTCAGCTCGCCCGTATAGGGGTCCAGGCTGTAGTCTTTGTCGAGGTACATATCGCGATTGTTTACGCGAACGCGCACGCTGCCGTCCACCACCTGTCCTGCATAGACATAGTAGGGACCCGATCGGTTGGCGCCCGGGATGAGAATGGTGTGTGTCTGCGCCTTGGTCTGTGAATAGAGCGTGGTGAGCTTGAAGCCCTTCATGGGCTCGGTAGTAAGCTGAATGCCCTGCAGGTAGCGGCTGAACTCAACCAGGGAGTTGCCGCCTATCTGGCCCTGAATGTCTCCCGCTGAAATCTTGAAGGTCTTGTTGGCGTAGTCCAGCGAGAGGCGATTGTCGTTTGGGTTGCCATAGAGCTGGTCGGAATAGCGTGTCTGGAAGTTGACGAGTCCACCGATGGAGCCTCGAAGCGTGAGATCGGTCTGCGAGTAGCCTCCGCCGATGCCCTGCCGCCCATAGTAGGTCGAATCGCGATAGGAATCGCGATTGCCGCCCACGTTCTCCATTCTCCAGCCAAGCGTGTAGACGCCGTTTGCCTCTACCTTGGTGTTGAGCTGCTTGCCGATGTTGCGGAACCACGAGCCTGCTTGGCCGATGAAACCACCGACCCGCTTGATGGCGGGCGCACCAGCGGTCTGCCCGCCAGGATTGATGCCCACCTGAGGCAGGCCGCCGCCGAACTGAGATCCCAAGCCGGACTGCCCGGACATTTGGCCGTAGCCTTGCTGACCATAGCCTTGCTGTCCGTAGCCCTGTTGGCCAAACCCTTGCTGACCATAGCCCTGCGCGTACCCGCCGGACTGGTAACCGGGCTGCATTCCTCCAGCGCCGAACGATTGTCCCATGCCGGGATTGGAGGGCGGAAACCCAGATGGCGTCGCTGAGCGAGAAGGCCCCTTGG
>VFKD01000417.1 GCA_009885735.1 bacterium | reverse complement strand
TGCCGGCAAACCAGCCGCCGAGCCCGCAATGCTGAGCGCCGCGTCTCTCGCGGAATTGCTGGCGAGATCCCAACAACCGATTTGGACACTCTACGGACCCGGAGCGCAATCTCTGGGGCCGGAAATCGAGGTAGAGTGCAACCGGCTAGGTGTGACTACCCATTGCGCGGATGTCTCGCCGATCTCCGCGCAGAGCCTGATAGAAATGGCCAAACACTTTGGGCAAGACGGAAGGACTACGGATGCCTACAAGATTGTGGCGGCCTACGTAGCGCCGCCGCGCACGTCTCCGCGCAAGGCGCCTACAGCATCTGCGATGAGTAGGTCCGAAGCAGCCCAATGACCTTGCCAATCACTCGACTGTCCTCGCGGTTGATCTCGATAGGATCGTAGGCAGGGTTCTCGGGCATGAGCCGCACTCTTCCCTGCAGAAACTGGATGCGCTTCACCGTGGCTTCGTCTCCCAGCATCACCGCCACCAGGTCTCCATTTTCGGCGGTCACCTGCGGCTTGATTACTACCACATCATGCGGCATGATGTGAACGCCTATCATGCTGTCGCCCTTCACGCGCAGGGCGAATGCCCCCTGAATATTGCGCACCATCTCCTGCGGCACGGGAAGCATTCCCTCCACGTTCTCGGTGGCAGTGATAGGAATGCCGGCTGCAATGGTGCCCACGAGAGGAACGAATGATGTGCCCTTTGTGGGCGCGGTTGCGCCTGTCTTCCCCATCACAGTGATGGATCGAGAGGTGCTGGCGCGTTTGATGTACCCCTTCCGCTCAAGGGCGTCCAGGTGAACCGTGACGCCGCGAAGACTGGAGATACCGAACGAGTTGCCTATCTCGCGGATGGACGGCGGATAGCCCTTGTCCCCAACATAGTCCACAATGAAGTTCAGGATGCGGTCCTGCTTGTCTGTGAGCCCACGTGTCATGGCAGTCTCCTTGGCAGATCGTACTAAGTGTACACTTACAACCGTCTACTGTCAAGTGCGCTTTAGCAGACGCAACTCTACGTTCTCTACGGCAATGTTAACATGGATGGACAGGATGGGCAGGATTGGCTCAGACCCAATCCTATCCATCCCGTTAATCGATGTTACTGGCACTTGCCCTTCTTCGCGCTTTCGCGTCTTCGCGTGAGGAGCCCATTGCCGTACACTACATCCACCAAGAGGTATCATGCACCAAGAGGGAAGTCCTGATATGTCGTGCGTCGTTCGTCGTATAGCAAATGAAGCAGAGCGCGAAGCCTGCTATCTGGTTCGCATGAAGGTCTTTGTCGAGGAGCAGGCTGTCCCGCCTTGGGAAGAGATGGACGCCTTCGATGAGACAGCCATTCACTTCGGGGTCTTCGACGGCGCAAGAGTAGTAGGAACCGCACGCCTGGTCGCACTCTCACCCGGAATGGAGAAGGTCGGTCGCGTTTGCCTACTGGCAGGCTCTCGGCGTTCGGGCATCGGAAAGCAGTTGATGGAGCACGTCATCGCCGATGCGTTTAGTCGAGTCGAATTGGTGATGCTCGACTCGCAGGTGGACGTGGTTGGGTTCTATGAGAAACTGGGGTTCATCGCCAATGGGCCGGTGTTCCTGGACGCGGGTATCGAGCATCGCAGGATGACCCTTCGCCGCGCGCACAGCGGGATTGCGGTAGAATAGAGAAAGTACTTGGGCGGATAGCTCAGCTGGTAGAGCGCTTCGTTTACACCGAAGATGTCGGGGGTTCGAGTCCCTCTTCGCCCACACCGTTGCATGCGTCGATCATGCCTTGGCGCATGTCCGTCGCGCTGCCGATTCTCTGCCGGCACGCACCTGCTAGACACCAGTCCAGTTCCCCATGTGTCTACTTAAGGACGTATTGCCCCGACGAAGGATACTGATGACAATGACCATGCGCTCCTGCCGTGCGGCCGTCCTTGCCGTATGCGTTACCCTCGTACCCATTGCGGCGACGGCCCAGATCCGCCCCGCGCCGTCGTATGGCCGCGACGTAGTCCCCATATTGCGCACGGCCTGCATCGGCTGCCACGGCGCCCAGAATGGCGCGAGCGGCCTTGACGTCACATCCTTCGCCATGCTGATGAAGGGCGGTAAGGGCGGACCGTCGATCCTAGCCGGGAAGTCGGGCGACAGCAAGCTGGTGAAGATGCTGCTGGGAACGGTCCAGCCCAAAATGCCCCCAGGCGGCGGCATGAAGCAGGCCGACATCGACAAGATTCGAGCCTGGATAGATGCCGGCGCCAAGCAAGACTTCGCACTGCCTGTGCCAACGGCTGCCCCGAAGCGGGGTCCATCGAGAGCAGTGCGCCCGGTTTTCGGTCCGAACGCGGCAAGGGCAGCAAAGGCCAGCACGAAGATGGCGAGCCCCATCAACTCGCTCGCCTTCAGCCCGGACGGCGCACAGCTTGCGGTGGGCACTTTCCGCGAGGTGCAGCTATGGGAGACCACGACCTGGACCCTGAAGCAGAAGTGGAGCGGCCATGCGGGCACAGTGCAGGCGCTTGCCTACTCCAAGGACGGTCTAAAGCTGGCGGCCGGCGGAGGCAACGGCGGCGAGACCGGCGAGGTGCGAATCTGGAGCGTGAAGGCGGGTAAGGAAGAGGCAAGCCTCATCGAGCACGGCGACACGGTGAACGGAGTTGCCTTCAGCCCTGAGGGCGCAAAGCTGGCATCCGGAAGCGCGGACAAATCCGTCAAGATCTGGGACCTTGCCACCGGCAAGAGCGTGCTGACGCTGCGCGAGCACTCCGACGCGGTGTGGGGAGTGGCCTGGAGCCCGGACGGCAAGACCATCGCCTCGGCCAGCGCGGACAAGAGCGCGAAGGTGTGGGATGCGGCAACGGGCAAGCGACTCTACTCCATCGGCGGGCATACGGACGTGGTCTACTCCGTGGAATACAGTCCGGACGGAAAGCGCCTCGTGACCGCCGGAGCGGACAAACGCGGGAAAGTGTGGACTTTTGGTATGGACGGCAGCAATGGCGCGTTCGATCTGAATGGCCATGATGGCAGCGTCCAGGCAGCGACGTTTGGACCGAACAGCAGCAGGCTGGCTACCGCCTCTGCAGACAAGCAGGTGAAGCTATGGAACGACGGTAACGCGACGGCAACGCTGAAGGAGGCTGCGGACTGGGTCTACTCGGTTCGATTCAAGCCGGATGGGACGCAGGTGGCAGCGGGAGACTGGAGCGGAGACGTGATGATTTGGGACACTGCTAGCGGCAAGCTGGTTGCGAGGCTGCACTCGCTGGGCGGCACGAGTGAGGCGCCTCCGCTTCCGCCAAAGGAGCCCGCGAAGAAGGGCTAGGGCAGGGGCGACCGAGGACCGAAGACTGGAGACCGGGCAAGGAAACGTCAAGGGCGTTCGAACCACAGAGCGACCGACCCGCTGCGCACGCCTGCAATGGAAGTAACTGCCGCCTTCTACAGGCTGACCAAGCGCAATCAAGCCGCCAGTTACTTAGAAGACGCCATGCTTAGTAGCAATACTGTTCATTTTGCCGAATCCGTTCGTCCTGAGCGCGCCTCAGCCGTATCGAGGCGCAGTCGAAGGATGCGTTCCAAGTCCATTTGTGAACTGTGTTGCGCTTAGCCACTTTCCTTCATCGCCTCTATCCACTGTTCGAACTCGATGGTCAATTCGGGCGGATTGGCCCGACGAGTTGCCTCACTAATCATGTCGTAGTACTCCAGTTCGTGAACGAGCACCGGGATAGCTCGGCCAAACTTCTCTATGATAACTCCCTCATCGTGAAGCCGCTTGCCGACGCCGACGCACAACAGCACAAAGCCGGCTTGCACCTGTTCGGCACGGTCGGACACGCGCTCCCAATCCTCCTCCTCGTCTTCGTCCGAATACCACAATCCCATTGAGGCTATCCACTCTCTGCGGGCAGCCTCATCCTCGGTAGAGTCGCCGATAACACACGCCGTTCCCTCATCCTGAAGCCAGAATGCGAAGTTCCACTTTGCCTCATCCGAGTCAGATGCAATTGGCCAGCCCGATTCCTGACCGGGAGCAGGAGTACACTCGCGCCATCGCGCGGTCGTGTTGTAACCCACCGTCAGAATCGAACGGCGAGGGTCATCCTCGTCTTCCCAATGATATAGGGAGAGCGCATAGATGTCGGATGCGATGCCGGCCGGGATGGAGCGGATACCCTCACGGGCCCGTTGGTATAGGAAGTCCGCAAAGACTTCCGTGAGATTGCCCCTAGTCACGGACTCCGGCTCTCGCGACCCATGTTTTGGCTGTGTTGTCTTACGCTGTAGCCAGTCAACCGTCTTCGGTACCCTCATGTTAACCCCTATCGCACTTTGTCGAAAGTGGCATCGACGAGAAGCGCTCTGAATTACGAGTTCTTTCTACCGGCATTCGTACTGAACTCAGTATGTGTCAGCCCCAAACTGCGCTCTTCAGGAGTTACTCTCTCCGCTCCACGCGAAGCGGCTTGATGTCGTCGGGAATCTCCTCCGGACTCATCGGCCTCCAATCCACGGTGAACGTGCCGTGGTAGCCGAACAGCGGTCCCCAAACGCTATTAGCTACCCGCACTTCAATGCGAAACTTCTCAATATCGTCATCATACCATTCACATACATCGGCAATTCCCGAGAAGAACATAGGGAACCGAAATGCCACGAGTCCTTCGTAGAACCGCTGTTCTCCAGAGCGCAGCCGCAGCCCGCCCCGCTTGTCGACGGTGAGGTCGATATCCACAGCCAGATGCTGGTGCGTGCCCATGTAGTCGACTATCTTGCCACGCTGCTTGCTCTTGATCATGTACGCATCGAACCTGCGAGGACGGTGGGTCTGGAAGGTGCGAATCCACGTGACCGTCTCCCTATCGAGCTGGTCCACATACGCGTAGTTCTGGATGGTGAATGGAATGTTGGTTCCGCGTTCGGGGAACATGATCCGCCGCCAGGATCCGAGCCAGAGAAACGGCAGCGTATAGAACCGGCCGTGCCACAGCTCATCCATGACGCCTGTTCCGATGGAGGCCACGCCATCCGCGCTGCTGAACCCAAACCGCTTCTGGATCTGTGGATGGAGCTTCTCGAATTCTGGGCCAAGGACTTGCTGATAGATGGACGTCACGCTCTCACCTCCGACTGCCTTCGCAGGCAGCGTCCTGCGTTTGGCAGGTCTCGACCACTTAGGAGGCCGATTACTGCAAGGGCGATCATCAGGACGTTCAGACTCACCGGATTGAAAGCAGCCACCAGGAACTGCGGTGACTTAATGGCTACGCCCACTGCAGCCGCAATCATAAGAATGACTGTGAGAAGCAGTGGCCAGCACCGACGGAACAAGAACAGCATCACGAGGCCGAGTGCCACCTCACTCCATCCAACTACTTGCAGGACGAGAGGAGCAATCGTGCCGGAGACACCGGCTTGCTGGATCATCACCATCTCATCGACGTGCTTCTGAAGGAGCTTGGGGACCAAGCCTTGGTAGATCCATACGAAAGCCAGCGCGCAGCGCGCTGTCAGATGAATCAGGCTGCGCTGAACCGATACCTCCGGAGGGATGCCTTTCTCGATCCACAGTCGAAGATTGTCAAAGCTCCATGCGGTAGCCCAACTCATAAGCGGACGGAAAATAACACGGTCGAATGCGCGCCCCAAGCTGCCGAAACGGACGCGGTAGTCATACCCTGTGATGAAACGAATGCCGTCCTCGACGGGTACGTATCGCCAATATCCCGAGCCATCCCGGATGAGAGACTTGGGATCGTCGGACCAGAACCTGAGAGCCGATGAGCGTTCGCCATCGGCTCCGTCACGTTGTCCCACCGATTCCCCGCACCCCTTGATGATAATACCAAACCCAATACGTGTGGTGTACAGGAACTGCTGCGGCTGGATCTCATTCGGGCGTGGCAGATACTTAATGGCGGTAAACCGAAGGTCCCAGCGGGAGTGAAGATCGGGCGTCTGGGTCAAACGCCAGAGTTCGTCCATCGCACCTCGGATGCGAGTCTCAACGTAATTGCTCACCTTGCAACACCTCCGTGGCCGCGGAACCGGTCAGTGCGGCGCCTGCCTCTGCTCGAATCGGGGTTCCTATGCCACCAGCATCTGGAAGACTAACCGTGCGCACCGTCTGGATAGCCGACTATATCACCCGCTTAGTCAAGAACAGCGTGTCTCCCCACTTCGAAGGGTGCGGCCCGCGTCCATCCGGAACATACCCGAGCTTCGCATAAAGGCGCTGCGCCCGAGCGTAATCAGGCGAGAGACCGTATCCGATTCCAATCACAGCTATGCCGTTCGCAATCGCCTCGTCCTCGGCAGCACGAATGAGCGCGGTCCCAATCCCCTGCCCTTGCCACTCATCCAGGACGTGCATGTTGCTGATCTCGGGAATACCTGCGTCCAGGAACGGCTGGTAGTCCCTTCGCCAAATGAGGTTTGTGTAGCCCACAACTGCACCCTCTGTCTCCGCTACGAATGTAACACGTATCCCTGAGCAGTGTTCACTCCAGAATGTCTCGAACTGCTCGCGGGACTTGTTGAGGTGCAGAAAGGCGCTCGCCAGCATGTCGATGTCGCCTTCCTGCATCCGCCGTACAGTGCTCATTCGTCGTCATCCGCGCAGCCCGCCCCTTCTGTGTCGATCGGTGCGGAGTCGGCGAACAGCCTCTCCAGCATTCGCTCCGGGTTACTCAAGAATCCTCGCGTGAGCAGGTAGTGCTCCGTCTCGGCGTATGGTGTCTGGGTGATTCCATCCTCGCTAAGCACGTGGATCGCCGCATCCGGATAGGCCATGATGATGGGCGAATGCGTGGCGATAACGAACTGGCAGCCTCGATTGCAGTAGTCGTGAAGCAAGGCAAGGAACCCAAGCTGGCGCATTGGCGATAACGCCGCCTCGGGCTCGTCCATTAGGTAGAGGCCGTTGCCTCCAAACCGATTCTTGAAGAGCGCATAGAACGACTCTCCGTGCAACTGTTCGTAAAGAGACACTCCGCCGTACGACTCGATCAGTCGTCGGGGACCGCCGCCACCTTCGTCCAAGCGCTCAATCTCGGAAGCTACGTTGAAGAAGCTCTCGGCTCGGAGAAAGTACCGGTCGCTGGGAAGCGCCGGAGCCTTCGCGAGGCGCAGGTACTCCCCAAGCCGCGAGTGCGAACTGCGGGTGGAGAAGTTGAAACTGCGGCTTCCACCCTCCGGGTTGAGCCCAACCGCTACCGCGACGGCCTCCAGCAGCGTAGACTTGCCCGTCCCGTTCTCGCCCACCAGGAAGGTGACCTTTGGGTGAAACTCGAGTCTGCCCAGGTTCCGAACGGCTGCCAGCGCGTACGGGAACTGCTCTGGGTGCGGGACGCGATCCCAGTTGAACGCTATGTGGAGCAGGTACGGGCCGGGATCCGATCGCAGCTTACGGGCCACGCGCTGATTGGCTCCTCAGACCGCTAGTCGGCTAACGCGGGCTGACACGCGGAATACACCAACGCAGCATTGATGTCCTCAGGCTCGAGATAGGGGTACGCTTGGAGAATTCTCTCCCGCGTTGTACCGCAAGCTAGCAGCCCTAAGATGGCGCCCACACTGACCCGCAGGCCCCGGATGCAAGGCTTTCCTCCCATCACGCCTGGGTCGTGCGTGATTCGGTCGATAGACATGACAATCCTGGCCCCCCAATCGCTAACGCTCGATCGCCTCTATTGTAGACTGCATTGTGCTCGACAGCCTACAGGACGCGACGGCGCCAACTTGTTGCTTTCGTAGTCGGTTATTCTCGCGCTCCAGCCGAGGTGAGGATATTGATCGCGGCGGTCTTTCTGCACCCCATTGCCAACTGCAGAGCAGTTTTGCCCTCGTTGTTACGCAGATGCAGGTCTACTCCGTATTCGATGAGAACGGGCAGGCTTCGAACGCCTGAGAATCCGTTGGCGGCAAGCTGCATCAAGGCGGTGTCGCCCCGCGGAGTGCGGGCGTCTACATGCGTTCCTCTCTCCAGCAGGAGTCTTACGAGCCCAGGCTTGTCTTGCTCCACGCAATCTGATAGCGGAATATATCCGATGCCGCTCGCCGCATTCGGGTCCGCTCCGGCATCAAGCAGCGCCCTCGCCGTCTCAACGGGCTTCGAGCTCTGGCAGGCGGCGCTCAGCACGGGAGCATCATGCCACATGATATTGCTACTTCCTACTACCCACTCCAAGACTCCCCTTAAATCTCTCGGCGTGTTCTCGTACCGTGCCCGGGCGTTCGGGTTGGCTCCGCTGCGCAAGGCTGCCACGGTGTGCGTAACGTCGCCACGCCGCACCGCATCTACAAGCCGTCGATCCAAGAAGGACTGCCTAACCATTACAGCCAAGAGCACGCAGCACATTGGAAGTTCAAGGGCCCTCAACACTCTCAAGACGGTATTGCGGAGATTCACTCTGTGTCATCCTGAAACACCACTCGGCCTATTGGGCTGTGGCGGCCAGACAGCGCCGCGAGCCGCAGAAGCAAGGCACGGCACGGCACAGCAACATGAGCATGATAACCGGCAGATTGGCAGGTGTCAACGCAATCTTGGCACCGCTACGTGAGAAGATTTGTCTTTCCACGCGGCGCTCCGGGACTGCGGAGAAGGATGTTCGCGGGCTCAACGCGCGCGGATGACCTTCGTCGGCGGTGGGTAGATCGTGATTCGAAGCGAGCCGCCAAGCGCAACCATTCTCGCAAGGAGCTCGTGCGAAACCGCCTGATTGAACGCCCACGGCTTGGTCCCAACATGGTATCCAATGTCGAACTCGCGAACTGTACACTTCGACCAATTCGCTTTCATCGACTTCGGTATCGACTCGATGGAGGCGACCATGGCGGAGATGGATTCCTCGGGGTTGTTGGAGGAACCAACGGTTATTAACCTTACACGCCAAACCTTGCCGTCGAGGCGCGGATCGTTTATCGTCATCATGTTGCGCGCCTCTAGTTCGGCAGTGAGAGGCCTGATATCCACGGGCGACTCCAACTCAAGGTCGGTGTTGGCATACTCGATTTCCGACACCGGTATTACTCCTTCTCGGCGGCAGCCGACCAACACAAGCACGCTGGCCGCTATACATGCAGCCCGTCGATACACGACTAAGCCCATATCGCCCCTATAGGAGTTTGTGCCCACTCGTGTGAGGTTCCAACCTCTGTACTCCGCCGCTTAGCCTCCAGCAAGCAAGCGCTCATGATACGGACGCGAATCCGGAGCTCCTTTGTCGTTGAACCAGTCTCTGACGACCTTCAAAACGCGAAGCGCCCGCTTGATCTCAGACATATTCGGCGCGCCTTGTAGGTAGTGCAGCCTAACCGTCTGGATCTTCACTCCACGCTGAATAGTCAGGGACGCGTCACCTCCATCGGGTACACCGAGTCCATATTCGTTCTCCAGTTCAAAGAAGCGCTCGGTCTCTATCGCATCGCGGAGATCGGCCATCTGAGCGGAAGTGACCTTGAATTGGCGCTGACCGGTCGACGGAAACTTCACGAATTGCAAACTTGCAGTCCCATCTAACTTCACCTCGAACGTGAGAGAGTGCCCAAGCCCAGAGTCATCGAGCTTTATCGAGAGCGGCTCCGTACCTTCCACTCGCTGAGACGGCGCACATGCGTTTGTCGCCACGCAAGCCGCAATAGCCAATACAACGAAGATCTTTTGGTTCATTTCGCCGTCCCACGCTGTCGATCTCCTGCAGACCACCTACCCCAGCAGCGTCTCCAACTTCTGCAGCACCTCCGTCACTACACCGTCCCCTGCGGTGCACGCAAACTGAGCTCCACGTGACCTCCAGTCTAGACTGCGAACCTGATCGGCAAGCACCACTCCGGAAACCGACAGGCCCTCCGGCACTGCGACCTCAAAGGGGTAGCCCTTGACCTTACTTGTTACAGGACACAGCAGCGCCAGACCCACCGTGGCGTTGTAGCGGCGCGGCGAGAGCACCAGAGCAGATCGCCTGCCCGCCTGCTCATGTCCAGCCTGCGGAGAGAACATCAACCACACCAGGACGCCACGATCCGGCACATAGGGTAGCGGCGTCACCACGCCTCTCGGCCCTCGGCCGGACCGAACTCGATTTCACCGTGCAGGTTGTCCGGCGTAATCTGCGCTAGCATCCCGTCCAGCATGCACGTCTGCGGCACAAGTGTGACGACCAGCGTTCCACCTTGCAGCGTGAGGTCTACCAGGCTGTCTTGCTGAAGCATTGTCTCCAGAGCAAAGGCTCTGGGAATGCGCAGGGCGAGGCTGTTGCCCCACCTCTGAATGCGTGTCTGCATAGCGTCTCCCGAGTGACTTGCATATACAAAGAAGATACCGCAGACATGCCACGGCACGCAACTTCGACGCGGTGCGCCACAGGAATCACATCGCGTACTCCTCACAGAAACTTCTACCCGGTCCTCGTGCTCACCAGCAGCACGAAGATCGCAGTATCCGCGCACACATGCGCGATACAGGCTAGGCCCAAGCCCTTCGCTTCACGACGAACCCAGCCTGCTGCCAAACCAAACGCACCCGAGAGGAAGACGCCCGCCAGTCCTTGCGGCACTCCCACCCAGTGCAGGCTCCCAAACACAATGCCCTGCATCCACCATCCGTGCTGAACACCAAACCTCGAATCCAAGCCCTCCTGGATGATGCCCCGGCAGATGATCTCCTCGGAGAGAGCATTCACCAGCACGAATGTGACTCCTGCAAACACGATCTGCAGGACTGAGCCAGATGGTAGTCGTCCGGCAAGGTTCGAAAGGTCCGGTGATGCGAGGTAGTACCAGCCGTAGAGAACTATCGGCGACAAAACGATCATCGCGAGAGTAAGAGCAAGAGGAGCGCCGCGCATGTTCCCTATCCACAGCCACGCCGGACGCAGTCGGCAGCTCGACACAATCCACATGATTGCAAACGAGCCCGCGATGGGCACGATCAGCCGCCAGGGCCACGGGCTTAGGGCGGGAACTGCCTGAGTGATGAGCATCAGGACAAGGAGTACGAGCAGGTGACGGACCGGACAGTCCTCAACTAGGGCTCGCGGGCGTGATGCTTCAAATTTCCGATGTGTTCGCATCATAAGGGGTCCCGCTAGCGCCTGAGCGGCACATTGCCAGGACGCCGAAACCGGCTCTCTTCCGCCGAGGAGATTGGCGCTCCTGATGCATCGTACGGTGACGAGAATACTACCCGCCCCAGCCCTCCACGGGCAGCCAAAAGTTTCGTAATTCGTCTGGAGTTATGGGCAGAATCCGGCGAGGTGGCGACAACGGCATGGCCACGAAAATCATACGCGGCCACAAACAAGGTCTTGAATTCGCCGCGAAACCCCTTACCGGAACCTTGACCAACCCTGGCTCGAACGGCCAAGACAGAGCCGTCCCGCGACCATACTGCATCGTCCATTTTCTTCGAACCATCAGATGCGTACGATCCACCCAGATACTTCGGGCCAGAACGTTTCTTCGTATCGATGACAAAGACCCATGCGTCGGCCCCTCCGAACGAGCTATTATCCGTAATCAGGAGCGCGGTACAAAGTTTGGTAGAACTGACCGAAACTCGCTTGAGGAGCGGCGCCCTGGCCGTGAAGAGCTGCACGGCCCCGGCGAGAACTGCAGCCGACGCGCAAACGCCGATCACGCCTGTTTGGAGGAGGCGTTTCGCATGTACCGTTAACTGAGCCATTCTATGGAACACCCTCCAGCCGAAAGATGCCTATGGTCAACCGTTCCCTCCCGGACAAGGTCTTACCGGCCGCATCAGCATGATACGCCACATTCCTGTCGAACCCCCATTCGCTCGGCGGCGCCAGCCGCACTGCTCGTCCCGTGTAGCATGCGACCACGTAGGTTCCAATTGGATATCCGACGATGACAACCAAGACCGCTAGGAGAGACTTGCGGAAGAGCACGCGGTTCACAGCTCACCTCACCCTTCCCTTTGAACCGACGTGCACCCACGAAAACTACAACATTCCGCGTTAGCCGGTGCCCATAATGGATTTGATAAACCGACCTCCGTGTTCCGTAAGCAGCCAGCCGAGCATACCACAGTTCACGACCACGGTGATCCAGAACGACACCTGGAACGATACCTTCTTCGACTTGTGCCGATAGGCGCTCTGGGCCAGGAACGCCCCTGGCCAGCCGCCCGTCAATCCAAGGAGGAGGAGAGTGCTCTCTGAAGTTCTCCAGGCGCCCTTTTGGGCAGCAGCCTTGTCCCTTCCGTAGGCCAAAAATGCTGCCGCGCTTGCCCCGAGGTAGAGGCCCCCGACGGCTATCGGAAGCCGATGGGCGAGAACTACTGTTGCGATGAACGCCAGACTAGACGATGCGACAAGGATTGACGAGAAGCTTGGCGCTTGCATCAATGGGCTCTCTGCACGCTGCCCCACATACACCACGTTCTCGGCGCGCGATCTGCCCCTTTCGTCGGTCGCCAACTCGTAGAAGACAAGCTCACCTCCCACAGGGCGACGAGACTCACGCGAGAACGCCTTGACGTGAACGAAAACCTGGCCCCCGCCTTCATTCGGGGTGATGAAGCCGAAGCCGCGGTCGTCTTTCCAATCGGTTATTCTGCCTTGTTCACGCATTCTTATCACTGTAGAGGTGCATCCATCATCTTCCACTCAAGCGTAAGGTCTATCGGCTGACGAGAGAACGTGCGCTGCGCAAGCCGACCACGTTCATCAAAGACCAGCTTCACGTAAAGCGTATGCGAGATTACGTAGGGCGTCACTTTGCCAATGATGATCCGTCGGTGGAGTGGATGGATATCCGGAAAGTCGAATGCAGCAACTTCGATGTTGTACTTCTTGATGACACCATCAATTGCTGAACGCGGTGCGCCAACGGGGCAGCCGGCGATTAATTGTGCCTTCACCCTCTCTTCAGCGGAAATGAACATCGAAACTGAACACGCACACACGAGCGCAGCGATAGTCGCATACAGAATCAACCTGCGATAGCGTCTCATGCTGCTCGCCCCTTCCCGAATGCAATGCGCAACATCAACCAAGAACCCACACAGTTCGCGCCTGTCGGTCAGCCTAATGCCGACGCGATCACATCTCGTCGGCAGGTTCCGCCGCAACCATCGCATCGCCAATGGTCGGCTCAGCATCACGCCCACGATGCTTCCGAGTGTGCCTGGACAGTAGAAAGCCTGCTGCCAGAGCTCCGCCAACAGAGTCAATGACTACATCCCGCACGCAGCCGTCGCGATCCGGCACGAAGGTCTGGTGCCACTCGTCCGACGCGGCGAACAGCACCGAGAACGCAAACGCCGCACCGACACACTTTCGCAGGTTCCACCTAAACAGCGACTGCAGTCCAACCGAGCAGAGTGCAACCAAAACGGCATACTCCGTCACGTGCCAGCCCTTGACTGCGATGAACCAACTTGCAAGCCAAAACCTCGCGAACCACTCATTGAACGCATAGCCTCCGCCAAGACCCTGCACGAATCTCACAAAGTCGTCGAATCGCACTACTCCGGAAGACGTGATGAAGATAAGGGCAAGCCACAACAGCGTCCAAAGGACGGGACGGCGTCGGAATTCGCGCGGATTGGTTGGGTTACGCATCGTCCATCACACAGACATCATTTAATCATCTTCAAGTGCAGATCGCCAATGTCTCCGCGCAGTTCGCAAAGCATCTCCTCGAACCGAATCTTCGAGGCGTAGGGCTCGGGGCCCGACTGAATCTCCACAACGCTGCCATCCGAAAGCCACTGCGAATACATATAGAGTCCATGGCCACCGCCAAGGTCCATCACGCACTTGAACTCGGGTAGGTAGGCAGGCACAGTTCCCTCGCCGGTAATGCGCCAAGCCAAGTGCGCAGCGGCGACACCGGCCTGGATCAGCGCGAGGTGGCCCTGCTTTGGACCGGGATTCGCAATCGCATCTCCAACCGCATAGACGTTGTAGCGCGTCGATTTGTCCGCCCGCATGGTCTGCGGCGAGACCGGAACGAAGCCTCTTGCATCCGTGAGGCCGGAGCCCTCTAGGGCATGAATGCCCCGATAGGGAGGTATCAGCAGGCAGAGGTCGTACGGCTTGGTTGCGCCGTCCTTGAAGTGGAGGAGCGTGCTATCCAGGCGCACCAGATCGACATTGAGGTGAACGTGAATCTCCCTTTCCCGAAACAGGCACTCGAGTCGCTCCCAAACCTGCGGCCCACCCGGCGGAAGGAGGCGACCCTTGTCAGTGAAGTAGTGCAGGTTGGCCTTGTCGCGGAGTCCCAACATCCGGAGGCGATGGTCCAGGTCCATCAGCATCTCCATGGGCGGACCGTCGCACGGAGTGTAGCCCGCCCCCACCCCGCCATAGACATCGCCGCCGGTGAAGTTGAGAAGCGCCTCCTTGGTCTCCATGATTCGCGCCGGGTCGCATACGGACAGTGCGAACTCCCGACTGCCAGGCAGCTCGTCGTAGGCATGGCGCGCACCCGTCGCCAGCACAAGGAAGTCGTACTCGTAACGTCCCGCCGCCGTGACGATTACATCGTTCTCCTGGTCAACGCTCACAAGCGGATCGCAGATGAACTCGATGCCGGTACCCTCGAAGTTCTTCGCCAGGTCGATGGTGATGTCTTCGAGCTTCACATCCTCGAAGACAACGCGCGGAAAGGACGCGCGAATCGTCGTGGTCGGCTTGTTGCTGAACACAAGAATTCGATGGTCGCTACTAAGCTTGTGGCGCAGGTCCCAAGCGGTCTTGAGTCCCGCGAACGACGCGCCCACGATGATGATAGTGGAATTGTTGCTCATAGCATAACTCCCAAGCTTAGCCGCCGAATTTGCACCCATCGTCGGAACTCGGCCCGCGATGTCCCGCTAGAGAACCTCAACCGCATCTCCCCGACGAACAGCGCCCTCAACCAATACCGCAGCATACACTCCAGCCATTCCATTGTGCCCCTGGGCCACGGCACGCAAGAACTTCGGGTTAGACTCGCCGGTCTCCGGGTCGAGCGTGATCATCGCGCAGCGCGGGTCTCGCTCAAGGATTGCCAGAACGACCCGCTCCCCAACCATTACCTGTCGCCCTACGAATCCATCTTCGGCAAAGCCGGCAGCCAATTCCAGGTCCACATAGATGTTGGCGCGAAAGCGCCTAGAAGTGGTGCCGAAAACGGCGTTTTCAGGCTTGCTAGGCAAGTCGGCATCAAGCCAAACATATACGTGAGATAATCTCGTTTCTCCCTCTTACACAGGCCAATAAT
>VFKD01000706.1 GCA_009885735.1 bacterium | reverse complement strand
CGGCCCTTGCTGGAATTGGCTCTGACCGAGCGAATGCCGCCCTGAAGGGGCTGCTGGCAAGTTCAGACACTCGAATGCGGCGAGCCGGAGCTCTTGGGCTGGGATGGGAAGGGAATGCAGGAGGTGTTGGCGCTCTTGTTCGCGCTCTCAACTCTCCTGACGGAGAAACCGCGTCTGCAGCGGCGGAGGCCCTGAGAAGGGTGGGAGCGCGTGCAACGGATGGCTTGATCCGATCTCTTGCTTCATCTCCAGGAGCGGCCTTCCACGCATCGCGTGCTATCGTGCGACAGGGGCAGGCTCTCGTGAGCGCACTCTCTTCTTCGGTTGGGAGGACGAGCGCGGATGCATGGGTGGCCGTGTGCCTTGGCGAAATAGGGGGTGAGAAAGCTGTGGCAACACTCCGATCGATGGCTTCGACTTCCACAGGAGCGGCCCAAGACGCAGCGAAGCGATCGCTCAGTCGGCTTGGCCTGCTGTGAATCGGGAACGGTTGGGCGGGGCATCTGCGTAGAAGAGGCAGCGGCTGAGTTTGGGGTCCACCCAATACTGTTCAGATAGTTACTTGGACCGCATCCTTCGACTGCGCCTCGAAACGGCTGAGGCGCGCTCAGGACGAACGGATGCAGATGAGTGAACAGTGTTGGGGGTCCGCGTGGTGTACCCGACTCTCTTTCCCCCTGATCCGGTGCATCGCTTGGCTTTCAAGCTGTTCACGTAATCTCCCCCCGACGGCACGCGCTTGTGTCATAATCTCGAAACTGGAGGCCGTCCACGCTATGCTATCCACTCGATTCGCTCATCCGTCGCTTCCGCTCGCCATACTCGCCCTGATTGGGGCGCTCGTCAGTTCAGGCTGCGGCGGTGGAGGGGGCGGGCCTGCGAAACCGTACCTAGGCCGCTCCTTCGAGCTCGCGCTTGCCGCTCCCACCAACCGCGTGCTCTCGATGAGCATTGATGCAGTAGGCAGATTCACCATCTATGCGATTGATGCGGCCGGACTCCCTAGCTCCGCCGGGGCGCAAGGCAATCTCGGCCTAGACCGAACGTTCTTTGCTCAATCTGCCGACAACGTCATCCAGTTTCGTGGAACGGTTGCCTTGGACGGCCTCTCCGTTACCGGTGCGGTCGAACGCGGCGGCGCAAATATCTTCTCGTTCACGGCGAATGTGCTAGTTGCGGGCGGAGCAACTCCCGCCGACCTCGTGGGCACCTTCCTTGGCGCATCGGGAGCAACAACCGCGATGCTCTCGCTCGATCCCACAGGTCACGCCACGCTCTGGGCGACCGATGGTACGCGAACTGGCGGTGGTCCTGTCACCGTCTCCGCGACAGGAAACCTGCAGACAGCAGACAGCAGCACCCTTGGCCGGCTGACGAGCGCCGCTGGAGCGTTCACGCTCAACCTCAGCAAGCTGGGCGGCGCAACGGTGAGCATCAACCTAACCGTTGAGCGCGTCACGCGCGCGAAGTGGACGTTCATGGTGTTTCTGAATGCGGCGAACAACCTTCAAGAGTTTGCACCGCTCAACATGAACCAGATGGAGAAAATCGGCTCCACAGCAGACGTGAACATGGTGGTGCAGTGGAAGCAGGAGGAGTGCTCCGGCTGCGGAACTCCCGATTTCCTGGGGACACGCAGGTATTTTGTCACGAAGGACAACAACACCAACGCGATAGGTTCGGAGCTCGTTCAAGATATGGGCCGTACCGTCGACATGGGAGACTGGCGCGAGCTGCGAAACTTCATCACCTGGTCGCAGGCGCGCTACCCGGCGGATCACTATGCCGTGGTCATCTGGAATCACGGCGCAGGTTGGCGGCCTACGCGTGCCGGCGACAAGCGCCCCATATTCCCGCGATCGGTGTCCATTGATGATCACACACGCTCAGAGATTCAGATCTGGGAGCTGCCGCAGGCTCTTAACGTGAGCCCGAAGATGGATTCGGTTATCTTCGACGCATCGCTCATGCAAATGGCTGAAGTCGCATTCGAGATTCGAGACCTGGCCACAGTGATGGTGGGTTCGGAGGAGAGTCCTCCGGGCGAGGGCTATGTCTACGACACATTTCTGAGCGACCTTGTGGCGAATCCAGCAATGACCGCCGCGCAGCTCGGCACGCACATAGTGAATCGAACACTCGACTCATATGGGTCGAGCGGCAACAACACCCAGTCGGCCATCAACCTCTCCAAGATGTCGGCCTTCGCCACGCGGCTGGACGCATTTGCCACGTCCCTCTCCGCGCACGTTGGTGACAGCAGCGCCGCGATGACAACGGCGCGGACAACGGCCGAGAGCTATTCCTATCCAGAGAATAAGGACTTGTGGCACTACGCGGAGCTGATTAGGACCGGGACAAGTGCGAATGACCTGAAGACCTCCGCAGTGAACCTGCAGCAAGCGATCGTTGATTCGCTCATCGCGGAGCGGCATGGTTCTATCAATGGAAACTCGCATGGCATCGCGATCTATGTGCCGAGCCGCATAGACTATCTCTCAAGCTATGCGAACCTAGCCCTATCAAGAGTGACCTCATGGGACAGTTGGCTCCAGAATCAGCCATAGCGCTTGCACCGCGATTGACCGAGAAGGCGGTTCTCTCGGTCTGTCCGCACGACTGCCCGGATACCTGCGCGATGATCTCGCACGTGGCGGACGGTCGCCTCTTGCGGGTCGAGGGTAACCCTAGCCATCCGTATACCAGGGGAACGCTCTGCCGCAAGGTTGCCCACTACGAGGAGCGGGTCTATAGCCCGGATAGGCTGCTCTACCCGATGGTTCGGTGCGGACCGAAGGGATCGGGCCGATTCGAGCGAGTGAGTTGGGACCATGCCCTGGACCTGATTGCAGATCGATGGCGTACGATTATCGCCGAGAGCGGCCCCGAGGCGATTCTGCCGTATTCCTATGCGGGCACCATGGGCGTGGTGAACATGAGCGCCTGCGAGGGTCGCCTCTGGAACCGCATGGGCGCTTCGCGACTGCTGCGCACTATCTGCTCAACGGCGGGCGAGGCAGGCCATACGTATACTATGGGTTGGTCCGGCGGCATTGACCCCGAGAGCTTCGCGCACTCAAAGCTCATCATTGCCTGGGGCACGAACCTCTCCTCGACGAACGTCCACCTCATGCCGTTCGTCCGTGAGGCGCAGAAGAACGGCGCGAAGTTCGTCGTGATCGATCCGTTCAAGACACGCACGGCCGGTTCAGCCGATCTCTTCCTGCAGCTCAAGCCTGGAACCGACACCGCGCTTGCCCTGGGAATGATGCACGTCATTCTTGAAGAAGGGCTGTACGACGGCGACTACGTTGCCCGCTACACCGTTGGGATTGACGCCCTTCGTGATCGGGCTCGCGAGTTTCCCCCAGACCGTGTTGCTTCCATCACCGGATTGCCCGAAGACGTAATCGTCGACTTTGCACGAAGCTACGCCACCGTGAAGCCGTCCGCTATCCGCTTGGGATACGGCCTCACGCGAAACTCAAACGGAGGAATGATGGCCCGGGCCATCACCTGCCTGCCGGCCCTCGTGGGAGCTTGGCGTCACCTGGGGGGCGGGCTCTTGCTCTCCAGCAGCTCACACTTCGGTTGGAATCGCGCCGCAGTGATGCGTCCCGACCTTCGGCCCGCCGGCCCGCTTCCTCGGGCCATCAATATGAATGAGCTGGGAGCTGCGCTCGCGGGACAGCAGAATCCTCCAGTTCGTTCGATGATGATATGGAACTGCAATCCTGCCGCCGTGGCTCCGAACTCAAACTTGGTGATCGACGGGCTGATGCGCGATGACCTGTTCACCGTTGTCCACGAGCAGTTGATGACAGACACTGCGAGGTACGCCGACGTCCTCCTGCCCGCAACGTCACAGATGGAGCACCTGGACCTACACTTCTCGTACGGGCAGATGTACGTTCAGCTCAACCAGCCTGCCATTGAGCCGCTGGGAGAGTGCAGGCCGAATATCGATGTGCAGAACGACCTTGCGCGGCGGATGGGATATATGGACGCCTGCTTCAGTCAGTCGGCCGAGGAAGTCATTCGCACGGCGCTTTCGACTGATGACCCGAGCATGTCCGGCGTTACGTACGAGAGGCTGTTGGTCGAGGGCTCGATAAAGATTGGAGCTGATTCGTCGAGAGGCCTGGTAAAGAGCGGCGACCTGATCCAGACCTTCGCGGACGGCCAAGGATTCCGTACTCCCAGCGGAAAGGTGGAGTTCTATTCGGAAAAGGCGCTTGAGGAGGGCTACGATCCGCTGCCGGCATATGTGCCGCTCGCGGAGTCTCACGAAGCAACACCGGAGCTCGCGCGCGAATTCCCGCTCAATCTGCTCAGTCCCGCGTCGCATCACTTCCTGAACTCCACGTTCTCGAACCTCCCGAGCCTGATGAAGGCCGAGAAGGCGCCGAGAATCTGGATTCATCCCGAAGACGCGGTCGAACGCGACATCTCATCGGGTGATGTGGTTCGCGTACACAACCTTCGCGGCGAGGTGGAACTCCGGGCCGAGGTTAGCGAGCTGGCGCAGCCCGGAACGGTCTGGAGCCCCTCGCTCTGGTGGCATCGAGACAGCCCGAAGGGCCGCAACGTCAACGCGCTTACGTCCGATCTCCTGACGGACCTGGGCGGCGGTTCGACGTTTCACACAAACCTAGTTCAGGTGGAGCGCAAGCGCTAGTGTGAGTGTCCTGGAGCGCTGTGATCGTGATGGTCTTCCGCGTTTGATTCAGCAGCGCTGCCGCTGCTTGGAATCAGTTTGGACAGCCGTGACATCTCTGCCTCTGTCCATGCGACTTTGTGTTCAAGCATTCTGCTTCGCCACGTCTGGTGCAGCACGCTGGCGGTGGAGACTACAAGGCTCAGGGCCGGCAGTCCCAGGATTAGCATTTTGGCTCTCTGTGTGGTGTTCATCCCTTCGCTCCGTTCGCTGCGGCGGTGGCCTGCAGAGATTTGAGACCCACTTGAAGGTGCCCGAGCTGATGGGCCGTCTTTGAGGATGACTTCCC
This sequence comes from bacterium, assembly GCA_009885735.1. Lineage (GTDB taxonomy): Bacteria > Armatimonadota > Chthonomonadetes > Chthonomonadales > CAJBBX01 > VFKD01. The sequence goes on along the minus strand of VFKD01000706.1, from coordinate 4,106 downwards.
GATTTGCCAGGTCCATCCCATTCCCCCTAGAAGGATGACCAGGGAGGTTACAAGAGCGATTGCAAGCTGACGTGTCGTGCGGGCGTCTAGTGATTTCATCATGATCTGTTGTTTCCTGTGCCGGATACCCAGCATTTATACAAGGGTTGTTCCATAATTGAATTCAGTTGTCACGTCAATTCGTACAGCAGTAGGTGGACGACCCAAACGGAGGGGCGGATTGAGAACAGTACGATTGTCCCAGAGAGCGAGCGTGGTTTGCGTTGCGTCTGCGCTCGTTGCGATTGTAAGCGCAGTTGCAAGCAGCCAGACCCTGGAGGAGCGCCGCACCAGGGGATATCAGGCTCTTACCGATGGCAAGCCCGATCTCGCCGTAACCGAGTTTCGCGCGGCCATTGCATTGAATCCGAAGGACATCGCCTCTTATGCCGGCCTGGGTGATGCGCTCCAGCGCCTGAGCAAGCCTGTTGAGGCGGTGAAGGCATATAACGCTGCAGTAGAGATCCAACCCACGTCATCAGAACTGCGCTCCGCCCTGGGATTTGCGCTCATCGATGCCGGAGACCTTCCGAGCGCCGAGAGTGCGTTTCGCCGGTCTGTGGACCTTGCGCCGAATCGATCCCGCCCACTCTTGGGCCTCGGCGATTTGCTGTCGCGCCAGAACAAGCACGCCGCAGCCTATGAGGTCTTCGTGCGGGCCCGCGGTTTGGAGCCGGACGATGCCGCAGTGCCCTACGCGATTGCCAGGCTTGCAGCACAGCGCGAGCGCTGGTCCGAGGCTGCGTCGAACTACAAGGCGGCTCTTCGGCTGCGCCCCGACCTCATCGCGGCTCGCATGGGTCTCATCAACGCCTACAACTCCACCAAGAGCTATGCACAGGCGCTTGAGGAGGCTGAACGGCTCGTGGCGCTCGTGCCGAACGACCCGGATGCACGAGCGGCGCTTGCTGTCGCGCTCGACGGGGTGGGTCGGGTGGACGAGGCTATCAAACTCTATTCCAGCATTCTCGCATCCAATCCTGGTCTCGCTATTGTGTGGGGCAATAAGGGCTGGTCGGAATACGGCATAGGCAAATACGCAGACGCTATCGCCAGCAGCCGCAAGGCGCTGGAGATCGACGCGAAGCTGGCCTACGTCCGCTTCAATTTGGGGCTCATCTACGCGGTTCAGGGCGACTGGGCCACCGCACGCACCGAGTACGAACTCGCGCTGAAGGAGGCCGAAGCCTCGGACCTGACCGCGGCGAAGAATGACGTGAAGGATGCCCTGAAGCGCAAGTCGGACTTCGGCCCTCTCAAGGAGGCGCTTGCCTTCCTCGATAAGGCGTCCGCCCGCACGAAGCCCTAAACTCTTCTCACGGAAGCACACAAACCCTATGCGTGTTCGCAAAGCAGTCATCACCGCCGCGGGCCGCGGCACTCGAATGTATCCGGCTACATCCACGGTTCAAAAGGAGATGCTGCCCCTCATGGATCGGGACGGCGTGGTGAAGCCTGCCATCCAGATTATCATCGAGGAAGCGCTCAGCTCCGGTATTGAGGAGATTTGCCTGGTTGTGAACAAGCACAACCGCGCGCAGATTGAGCAGCACTTCCAGCCGCTCAGCTCCGAGGAGATCCGCCAGTTTAAGGGCAAGGACTGGGCGCTGCTGCAGTCGGCCCGCCTCCAGAGCATCGCAAGCTGCCTTACGCTGGTGGAGCAGCCCGTGCCAGATGGCTACGGGCACGCGGTTTGGTGCGCGCGAGACTTTGCGGCAGGAGAACCCTTCCTGCTGATGCTTGGCGACCACATCTACACCTCGGGCAGCACGGTTCGCTGCGCGCGTCAGTGCCTGGATGTGTTCGAGAGAACGGGGGCGAGCCTCTCCGCGGTTCAGCAGACTCCGTCGGAGCTCTTGCATCTCTTTGGCACAGTTCGGGGAAAGCTCGTCAGCGAATCGCCGCGAACCTACGACATCGACCGAATTGTGGAGAAGCCCGCTCAGGAGTTCGCGGAGCAGCACCTGCGCGCCGAGGGGCTGCAGTGGGGGATGTACCTCTGCTTCTTTGGAATGCATGTGTTCAACCCGAGCATCTGCGATGCTCTTCAGTTTGCAATCGACCACGATCTTCGCGAAAAGGGCGAGTTCCAGCTCACCAGCGCGCAGGAGCGCGTGCGCGAAAGCGGTGAGCAGTATCTGGCGTTCGAAGCCGTAGGCGACCGGCACGACATCGGAATCCCGTTCGGATATGCGCAAACGCAGGCAGCCCTCGCGCTGTCGTCTGTCTTTCGCGAGCAGATGCTGAGTGGCTTGGTACGCACGCTCGCAGCCCCTTCGATAGACATTCCGACCGCTTTCCAAGACGCATGAGTCTGCACATCAGTTTCAAGCTAGGAGCACCATGAGCGCAAGCGAAGCCCATATTGACAAGGTGGTGGATCAGTACACTGACTTCTTGAACCCGGGACTCGCCAACTTGATGCGTTTTGGCGGATTTGGCGACGTGGAGGAGAGCGCCGAAGGCTGCATCCTGCGCACTGTGAGCGGCGCAGAATTTCTAGACTGCCTGGGCGGGTACGGCGTATTCACGGTTGGTCACCGGCACCCAAAGGTGGTCGCTGCAGTTCACCGCCAGCTCGACCGGATGCCCCTTTCCAGCAAGACGTTCTTCTCGGAGCCGATGGCGGACCTTGGCGAGCGCCTGGCCGGCATCGCTCCGGGCGACATCTGCTATTCGTTCTTCTCGAATAGCGGCACCGAGGCGGTTGAGGCTGCGCTCAAGATAGCCCGCATCGCAAGCGGCAAGACCCGAGTTGTGTGTACCGAGGGCGGATACCATGGCAAGAGTATGGGCGCTCTTTCCGCCACGGGTCGCGACGTATTCAGGCAGCCGTTTTTGCCGCTCATTCCCGGCTTTGCCCATGTGTCGTTCGACGACGCCGCTGCGGCCGAGGCTGCCATGGACGACGACACTGCGGCATTCATCGTGGAGCCCATCCAGGGCGAAGGCGGGATCATCTCACCTTCGCCGGGCTACCTCGCCGCCCTGCGCGAGATGTGCAGCCGCAAGGGCGTTCTGCTGATTTTCGATGAGGTGCAGACAGGCATGGGCCGCACCGGCGCCATGTTTGCCTCGGAGCACTGGAATGTTCTGCCGGACATCATCACTCTGGCGAAGGCATTGGGCGGCGGCGTGATGCCCATCGGAGTGACGATGGCAACGCCGGACATCTGGCAGCGCGCCTTCGGCAAGAATCCGCTCATCCACACTAGTACGTTTGGGGGAAGCCCGCTTGCTTGTGCTGCCGGACTTGCCACCATCGACGTGATTGAACAGGAGGGGCTCCTCAGGGCCGCCGTTGAGCGCGGGGAGCAGCTTCTCGCCGGACTGCGCGGTGTGCAGGCCAATCATCCGGATGCCCTGGTTGCGGCGCGAGGCATGGGGCTAATGCTCGGGGTGGAGTTTGCGGTGAAGGACTATGCAGAGATCGCAATCAACGCCATGGCCCGTCGCGGTGTAATCGCCGCTTACACGCTCAACAACCCGAAGGTGATCCGGTTCGAGCCTCCGCTGGTCATCTCAAAGGCGCAGGTCGATCAGGCCGTGACTGCGTTTGCGGAGTCGGTAGAGGAGTCTGTGGAGATGCTGCGCGGGCTCTGAATTCCCCACGGCGTTGCCGTGGGCTGATGTTGTGGTGCGCCTCCGGCGCGAACTTCCGCCCCTGACGGGCGACTCCGTCACCCCGAACGAAGCCAATCCGCTCGTCCTGAGCCTGCCACAGCCGCTCCGTGGCACGTCATTCCTGCATGCCCTAAGCAGGAACGAAGGACCGTTTCGCGGCGAAGTTGAAGGGTCCGGTCGCATTAAATCGGATACAACTGGATGCTTCGACTGCGGTTCGATGCGGCTGAACCTCCGCTCAGCATGACATTGATGGCAGCGCATAACACTGTCACCCTGAACGGAGCCGCAGCCGTTTCGCGGCGAAGTTGAAGGGTCCGCCACCGTCAATGTTAATGCGCCCAGATGGTTCGACCCTTCGGCAAGCTCAGGGCAGGCCAAGGCTTCCAAACGGCGAAAGCTCCGCTCACCATGACATTCTTGAGGTCGTTACAAGGCTTATG
>VFKD01000660.1 GCA_009885735.1 bacterium | reverse complement strand
CCAGAGCGTCCCGGCCAGCCACTCGCGTTCCACTTCGCGCTCATGGCGAAGGGTGAGAAGGGCAAGCAGATAGCGACCCTTGCGGGTGTGAAGGGGGGCCAGAGGCTGGCCGCCGATGCACACGGCAAAGGAGCCGAAGAGTCGGATATCTAGGGAAGAAGCTCTTTGCCGGCTCTGCATCACGGTCATCACGGGTGCCTTTGGGAGTCTGTGCAAGACACAATTCTCCGCTGGTGTACGCTTTTCCTGGACTTCCGAGTACGCCGCCGTATACACCCCGCTGATAGAATGCTCAATACAGGCAGCAGCGGTACGACACACAACGTTCTCACCGCGCTCTACGCCTGATGCGGCTAAGGCCGTATTCTCTATGCCCTAAAGGAGCATGATTATGAGAAGCCTCTTTTCCACCGCCTGGCTGACACTGGTCGCCACTCTCGTCCTGGCCCCCGGTGTCCGCGCGCAAGTCCTTCTCTTCGATGCCTTCAGCGACGGCAACGACTTCGGCTGGGAACACGTCGATACGAGCGGAGTGGGAATCTATGAAGTGACCGACGACTTCGCTTACCGCATCCGGTCGGGCAGCCCTATTTCCGTGGCTCATCCGTTTGGAGGGGCTATCGATACAGAGTGGGAACTCGCTATGGGAGATCCGCATTTCAAGAACGGCGTGATCAGCGCAACCATTCGCGCGAACACTCCAGAAACGACCCTGTCCCTGGTGATGCGGGAAGACCATACCACGTTCAAAGGTTACCATTTCTGTGCAAGCGCCAGTTATGGAACGTTCTCCATCCGCAGTTTCGATCCGTCCCGGGCGCAACCATTCATGATTCTCGCCACTGCGGATCCCGCCCTCTTCCCCTTCCATGCCGGGGAGGACTGGAACCTAAAAGGCAGCGTGAACGGCAACAGACTGACCCTGAAAGCCTGGCGCGTCGGCGACCCTGAGCCGAAGCAGCCGCTCCTGACGGTTATAGACGGGGAGGCTGGCATCGGGCCGAACAACGGTACGGAGCCATGTATGGTTGTCTTCTTCGATCTGGCGCCGCTCATGGCCAGACCCGTCCCCCCGACGGAGGTCTGGATAAGCGGGATATTCGACGACATCACTGTCTCGAAGCAAAAATAGTTGCAATGAATTAGGAGTGATTCGTCTCGCGGTAGGCACACCACAATAGGAAAACCTGTCTTTGCTGCAGGTTTTCCTATCGGGTGTGATCGTTGTGCAAAGAGAAAGATGAGGCCAACATGAGAAGAATGCAACAGAATTACCTGCTCTGGATGGCGCTGGCTGGCACAGGATTCATGATGGTATCTTCGGGTCAACCCGTCGGTGGCGCTCCTCCAGGAGACGGAACCAGTCTCGACAACCAGTTGTCTGCTGTTCTGCGGGAGGCGGATTTCACGGGACGAATTGAAGAGACGTTCGAATCGCGACTGGGCCGGAAGGTGGATAATCAGCTCGCTGATCTCGGGCGGCTCTTGTGGTTCGACACCATTGGAGGACTGAACAACGACAACGCCTGTGGTGGCTGCCACTCGCCCTCTGCCGGATTTGGCGACACACAGTCCATTGCGATAGGCGTCGACAACAACGGCATCGTTGGACCCAATAGGGCTGGACCACGCAACCAGCGTCGCACCCCGATGGTCATCAATACGGCCTTTTATCCCACCCTCATGTGGAATTCGCGGTTTGCGTCCCTATCGGGCGATCCGTTTGACAATCGCAGCGGGTTCATCTTCCCTAGCCCGGAGGGCCTGAGCCTGTCCTATCTGCCTCATCTGCTCGACGCGCAGGCCTTCATTCCACCCACCGAGAGGGTTGAAGTTGCCGGATTCTCGTTTCCCATGGATTCGGACCCAGGTGTGGATCACGATAACATTCGTAACGAGGTCTTGCGCCGCCTGAACAGCATTCCCGCATATAGGAAGCTCTTTGCGATGAACTTCCCCGCCGTCAAGGCAGGCGGACCGATCACGTTCGACATGTTTGGTCGGGCAACTGCCGAGTTCGAATTCACGCTCGTGTTCGCAAACGCTCCCATTGACCAATTTGCTCGCGGCCAGAAGAACGCAATGACACACAGCCAGAAGCAAGGCGCACTCCTGTTCTTCGGCAAGGCAGGTTGCGTCAATTGTCACGGCGTGAGCGGACAATCGAATGAGATGTTCAGCGACTTCAGTCAGCACGCGATCGGCGTGCCGCAAATCGCACCGTATGTGGGAAATGTCGTCTTCGATGGGCCTGGAGCGAATGAGGACTTTGG
>VFKD01000510.1 GCA_009885735.1 bacterium | reverse complement strand
GGATTCCCGGGCTCCTACCTCAGCTCCGGCGGCACCAACATGAACTCGCTGGGATGGATGCTCGAGTACCCGGTGTGGAAGGGCAACAGCCTGTTCTGGCGGTATGAGAACACGCTCACCTCGGGCTACTTGGCCTCCGCACAAAACACGATGACGATAGGGTTCGACTTCCCGATCACGGGCAACATGCACTTCATCGTCGGCTATCGCACCCAGAAGTTCATTAGCCGCGACAACACGCTGGGCAGCAACTTCGGATACAACACGCGATCGCTGGACGCGGACCTGAGTCTGCAGTTCTAGCGGAGCGCGGGCGTCCAACAATCAGGCTGCAGCGTGGCACGGGCGTCGCCTCCGAGGTGGTAGTCCTCGTGGAACGGGCGTCCCGCCCGTGATTCCCCATGCGCGAGACGCGCATGCCACGCAGAATCGCATTGGAGCGCGGGCGTCCCGCCCGCCACGGCCGTAGGCATGCGGTACGGCTGAACGCGGATGCTCCGCCCTTTGAGACCGGGACCCCGTCGTATGGGCGCACAGGTTCCGTACGGATGCTGCGTTCCAACCCATGTACTCACCCTATCGGCAATGCGGGCGAAGCATCCGAGCGTGAGGTTTGCGCCTTAATGGCAACGAGTCGTTCGGATGCGGATGCTTCGCCCGGCGAGATCGGCGTCCTGCCGCGAGTGTTCGCGCGTGAGATAATGACGCGGGGCTCCAATCCACGCGATCAACTTATCGGCAATGCGGGCGAAGCATCCGAGCGTGAGGTTTGCGCCTTAATGGCAACGAGTCGTTCGGATGCTGTCGCCCCTACACCTGCCTCGCATCTTCTGCTTGATCGGGATAGACCCTGCTGCGCCCGAGACGGGCGCGATCCGAACGTCGTGCAATACCTACGGAGCGCGGGCGATCCACCCGAGTAATCGCTACGCGCCCAACGTCCGGCATCCCACAAGCTGCCTGTCATACGGCCTGCTGCGAATAGGACACACCGTAACCCCGGACGCTTGGCACGCATGGATCATTCTCCCGCTGCCAATCGCCATTCCAACATGGGTGATGCCCCTGCCGTGCGGGTCGCGGTCGCCCCGGAAGAAGAGCAGCGAGCCCGGCGGCGCCGTAGCTGCATCGGCCACCGCAAATCCCTCCCACGCCACCTGCTGATAGGCGTCCCGCGGAATCTGAATGCCGCAGATCGAATAGAGCCGTTGGGTGAAGCCGGAGCAGTCGACCCCGAGCGGCGTGCGTCCGCCCCACAGATAGGGAGTGCCGAGGAAGAGTGTAGACAACTCAACAATCCGAGTTGGCAGCTCCTCGGTTGAAGGTGCATTCGGCCAGGCAAGACTACTCTCCGGCGCGAAGGCATGATCGCCGTCCGGCAACTCAACCTCTGTCCACTCGGCGGCGGCGCCAACTCTTGCGAGCAGATTCCCAACCGTTGCCGCGCCAACGATGGGCGAGGCTTCGTTCGGGGCCTCATGCAGCGGCAGGACGGCTGAAGTAACCCTGATTGCAGCTCCTGCCTCTGGGTAGATGCCGTTCAGAGAGAGCGGCACGAGGCTTTCGGTGAGGAGCCAGCCGGGGTAGCCGTCGGGGGTTCGAACGAGAGAGAACTCTTGGCGCTGCTCGACAATCTCAACGAGTTCTCCAAGGAGCGCTTCCGACACCTGCTCGGAGGCCGGGTTCGGCTCCTCAAGCATCGGAGCAGTCGTGGTACGAGCCAGCATTCGTTCAGGCGACATGGATTCATCCCTTCAAAGGATCACGATTATACCGCCAAGGGGCAGGGCACGAGGGTAGAATAGCCGTATCAGAACGCACCGCGTGGAGCCCGCCTTGCCCCTTGAGAGACTGTACACCGCCCCCGGATACGCAGCCGAATCACTCTATGAGGACCTCACTCCAGAGAGCGCTCCTGCGGCCCGCCCATACATTCGCGTCAATATGGTCGCCACGGCGGACGGGAAGACCCTTCTGGGACCGCCAGGCTCGACTGCAAAGGGCCTGGGCGGACCCACGGACCAGCTTTTGATGCGGCGGATCCAGGCGGCTTCCGATGCCGCAATTATTGGCGCAGGCACTCTGCGGGTTAGCCATGTGGTCTACGACCCTCGGCTCTGGCGAGTTGTGGTGACCGCGTCGGGCGACCTCCCGAAGGCCAATCGATTCTTCACAGACGCGCCGCAGCGAGCAGTAATCCTCTGCCCGCAAGGCGCTCCGGCGAGTATTGAACGCGACTTCGAGGGTTTGGCGACCGTAAGCAGATTTGGCGGCGATGAGCTGGACCTACGAGCCGCACTCGCCTGGCTTCGAACCGAGAATTCAATTCGAACGGCGGTATTGGAAGGCGGCGCTGCTCTGAACGCCGAGTTTCTGGCGCTCGGCCTTATCGATGAGCTGTTTCTAACGATCGCGCCGAAGCTGAAGGGCGGGGCAAACCTGCCGTCCATAATCGACGGCGCCGGACTTCCCGGCGCCGACTCTGCGCGATTGGACCTCTTGTCGGTCTATCGCGACACGGATGAACTCTATCTCAGATACGCCGTCAGAAGGTAGCCCGGATTGTTCGCGAACGGCGAGCGCAACAAGCTGCATCCCTACGACGACAGCGTTTCATGATTGGTTCGGGCTGGCGGCAATACAGTTCACTTAGCCGAATCCGCTCGTCCTGAGCGCGCCTCAGCCGTATCGAGGCGCAGTCGAAGGATGCGCCCTCGCCGGGTTAGCTTAACAATGTGGATATTTCGGTAATTCTCTGGAGAACTATACACTATGGAATCGCTCTACGCACAACTGTTGATGGAGATCGGCGAGGACCCCTCCCGCGAGGGCCTTGTCAAGACGCCGCACCGGGCAGCAGAGGCGTTCAAGGCGCTCACGGCGGGATACAGCCAGGACCCTCAGAAGATGCTTGGCGGCGCCATCTTCGAGGAGGAGTACGAGGACATGGTGGTGGTTCGCGACATCGAGTTCTACAGCCTCTGCGAGCATCACCTGCTGCCGTTCTTTGGCAAGGCGCACATCGCGTACCTGCCCGCAGGACGGATTATCGGCATCAGCAAGCTGGCTCGCCTGGTGGACATCTATGCGCGGCGGCTGCAGGTGCAGGAGCGGCTCACCGTGCAGATCGGCACCGCGCTTCAAGAGGCGCTGAGCCCCAAAGGGGTGGGCGTAGTGGTGGAGGCCAGGCACCTCTGCATGATGTCTCGCGGCGTGAACAAGCAGAACAGCAACGTGACAACCAGCGAGATGCTGGGTCGCTTCCGCGAGGACAGGAGCACACGGGAGGAGTTCCTGAGCCTTCTTAAGCTGGACAGGTAGCGCCGCCGATCATCAGCACGGCGCAAAACGGGGCCTGCACTCTACGCGACGATGCGACCTTGTAGGGCAGGGGCCCCGTACCCTGCCGTTGCCCTGTCGTTGCCCTGTCGTTGTCCTGCCGTTGCCCTGCCGTTGCCCTGCGATCCGATGGACATCGTGGACGGGGTGGACGATGTGGACATCGTGGACGGCGCCGACTGCCTCCTGCCTCCTGCCTCCTGATCTCCCTGACGCCGCTTCGGTCCCTCCATCGTATAACAGGTATCCTTACCCGGAGGGAACAAGCAATGACCAACTGGATTCTGCGCTGGGTGGTGAGCGGAATTGCCCTTGCCATCGTTGCGCATCTCAACATCGGCGTTAGCTACAGCACCCTGGAAGCACTCGCGCTCGCAACGGTCGTCATCGGCCTGGTGAACGCCACGATTCGGCCCGTGCTCATGCTCCTCACGCTCCCTATCAACTGCCTCACGTTCGGCATGCTTGGAACTATCATCAACGCAGGGCTGTTCTTCGGTGTGGGCAGGCTCGTTCACGGGTTCCACGTCGAGGGCTTCCTCGGCGCCGCGCTCGGTCCCGTCCTAATGGGCCTCGTTGGAGGAGTTCTGAGCGCCTTTCTGCCGGATCCCAGCCGCAAGGAAAAATGAGCTCAACCCCTCCCGCAGTTCGTTGGCTCTACCCAGGCATGCGCGTCAAGCGCTGGATCGTGCTTGCGCTCGTCGGCATATTCGTGCTGCTGGCAGGCGGCGCAATGCTGCGGCGCGGCGAACCCATGGACGTGCTTTGGCTGCCCTATCGTACACTAGAGGCTCTGGGCCTCTGGGATCCCGCCCAGCCATACGGCGGACCTACAAACGCCGTTGGCATCGGAGTTCTAACCCTCGGTCTTCTGGTGAGCAGCTTCGCGCTCTGGCGGCTATGGCACTCGGTCGCAGGCGCCCTCAGCCCTGTGGGGGAATCGGGCGCGTTGGTGGATGCGGTATACCGCAACCGCTACCTGAGCCAGGGTCCGCATGTGGTGGTATTGGGTGGCGGCACCGGCCTCTCCACCATGCTGCGCGGCCTGAAGCAGCACACCAGCAACATCACCGCCATCGTCACTGTGGCAGACGACGGCGGTTCGTCAGGCAAGCTTCAAAAGCAGCTCAATATTCTTCCTCCAGGAGACATCCGCAACTGTCTGGTCGCCCTAGCGGAAAACGAAGGAACGATGACGGACCTCTTTCAGCATCGCTTCCGGGGCGAGAACGCCGCGGAGGGTTTGCGAGACCACGCATTCGGCAACCTGCTGATAGCGGCGATGACCGAGATCAGCGGCGGAGACTTCGAGGAGGCAGTCCGCCGCACCAGCCGCGTTCTGAACATTCGCGGCAGGGTGCTGCCCTCCACGCTCACCCACGTCCGCCTCAGAGGCGAGATGGAAGACGGCTCGCTAGTAGATGGCGAGACCGCCATTGCCAGCTCGCCGCTGAAAGTTCGCAGAATACTGCTGGATCCTCCGAACGCCGCAGCTCCGGACGAGGTGACGGAAGCGATTCGGACCGCGGACATCGTGGTGATCGGTCCCGGAAGTGTCTATACGAGCGTCGTCCCAAACCTGCTGGTTCAGGGCATTCCAGAGGCGCTGGTGCGCTCGAGAGCCAAGAAGGTGTATATCTGCAACGTCATGACCCAGCCTGGGGAGTCTGATGGATTCGCCGCGTCAGACCATGTGAAGGCCATTGATGCACACGTCTCGAGGCCCGTGTTCGACTACGTGATTCTAAACACCGGCAGCCCTTCACAGGAGATCCTGGCTAAGTACCGCCAATCCGGCGCCGTCGTCGTGGAGCCCGATTCTGACCGTATCAAGGCGATGGGATACCGTCCGCTTCCGGGAGACTACATCAGCCAGAGCGACATGGTTCGCCATGATCCCTCTCAGCTCGCCGAGGCCATCATTCGGCTGTGTGGCTGGACTCCCATGCAGCGAGGTGTTTCGAGGCCGGTCGCACAGTGAGCCTGGTCCTCGGGCTTGATTGCGGCGGCACCAAGACGAGCGCAGTTGTGGTTCGCGACGGAGTTGAGATTGGCCGAGGGTACGGCGGCCCCGCGAACCTGGCATCCAGTGGCGTCGAGCAGTTTGCAGAATCCATTAGAGCGGCCGCCGAGCAGGCCATGACTGCAGCCTCGTGTCCGCCAGACACCTCATTCGACCGCGTCGGCCTAGCAATGGCGGGCTACTCGGCATCGAAGCGACATGCGGAGGCGGAGGCGGCAGTCTCCCAGGTGGTTCGGTCGCAGCGCTGCGTTCTCATGCCGGACTACGAGGCCGCGCTGTGGGGCGCTGCTCCGAACGGTGTGGGAGTGGTGGCTATTGCCGGCACTGGAGCGGTGGTTTACGGACGAGACCATGCGGGCCGCGAACTTCGACTGGATGGACTCGGCTTCCTCCTCGGAGACGAGGGGGGCGGCGCTGACGTTGGCATTCGAGCGTTGCGGTTTGTGGCCCATGAGCTCGAGCACATTGGCGAACGGTCGGTCGAGAATCAGAGCCTATTCGTTCACCAAGTATTGGCGCATGTCGGTGAGACAACTCTTGCTGGTGTTCTGGAGAAGACCTACTCAAATCTGTCTGGACACTGGCTGGCGGAGATAGGTGGACTGGTCGTAAAGCTGGCCAACGAGGGAGATCACAAGGCCATTCGGCAGATCCAAGGCGCCGCCGGACGCCTGAAAGCAACGACGAGCAGATGCAGAATGGAGCTCAACATACTGTCCGAGCCGGTCTACCTGCTTGGTGGGTTCGCGGGTGCGTCCGCTATCTATCGCGAAGCATTCGCTGGTCCTTCAATTGGTATCCGGCTCTCGGAACCGGCTCACGATGCCGCGTATGGCGCCGCGCTCGTGGCTGGGCTACAACTCTCTCCGCCCTTCGATTAGACCCGGATTATTCCTGACGTTGCAAACACTCCGCCGTCATTCCTGCAAAGGCAGGAATCCAGAAGGGAGCAACTAGATTCCCGCTAAGGACATGCGGGAATGACGGTTTGTCAGTATGTCAGGTTGTCCAAATCCGTTCGCCCTGAGCGCGCTTCAGCCGTATCGAAGCGTAGTCGAAGGGTGCGGCAAAAAGATGTCAGCCCAACATATACTAAGCTGACTTCACCGCATCCACATAAGCCTTAAGCTCGGAATAGACGTCTGCCTGCCCAATGAGCGGGAAGCCGACCACGGCAATGCGAGCGCCAAGGCGAACCGCGCGAAGGCCGTCCTCCACGCTGAAGGTAGCAACGCCCACGGGCACATTCACGGCCTCCACCACGGCTCGCAGATCCGCCTGGCCGTCGCGGTTCGGCTCCTCCACCCGCTGGTCGGAGCCCCAATGGACATAGACCGACCTGCATCCCATCGCCACCACTTCCTTGGCGCGGGCGGGAACGTCCGGCGCAGCAATGAGGTCGCAGACCACATCCACGCCGCACTCCTTCGCGGCGGCCGTCATCGCGCGGACGGTTGCATCCGCTGCCACGGAGCAGACCGTGCAGAGATGCCCTCCCTGGGCCTTCGTCTCCAAGGCATACTTTCTGGAGCCGTCCATCGTCTTGTAGTCCGCCAGGATGGGCATGTGGGGAAACTCGCGCGAGAGAGCGCCGATGACCGACGTGCCCGCGAACGTCACGAGCGGCGTGCCGACCTCGAGCCAATCAACGCCTGCTCGCACGGCTGCCTCGGCAATCTTTAGGGCGGCCTCGGTGCTCAGAACGTCGATAGCTACCTGAACGATGGGTCCTTCTATGGCGAATGGGTCCACGGATGCTGTCTCCTTGGGAAAGGTCTGCTTGCGTACACACTTTCCCAGGGCGCTGCCCTGGGCTGACGTTGTTGTGCGCCTCCGGCGCGAACGGCCGCCCCGAAAGGGCATCGCCCTAAGGCGGAACGCGGCCCAATCACCGCTCACCCTGAGCCCTCGTCAGCCTCACCGACGACTTGGCCTGCCCTGAGCTTGCCGAAGGGTCGAAGGGCGAAGCGTACCGGCCACCCCAATTCGCTCACCCTGAGCGCTCGTCAGCCGCACCGACGACTTGGCCTGCCCTGAGCTTGCCGAAGGGTCGAAGGGCCGAAGCGTACCGGCCACCCCAATCCGCTCACCCTGAGCGCTCGTCAGCCGTACCGACGAGCAGTCGAAGGGCGCGTGAGTGGTGAACGCATCCTTCGTTCCTGCTAACGACATGCAGGAATGACGAGCCACGGTGAGGTCCTTCGACTCCGACTCGATACGGTCCTTCGACTCTGCCACGGTGAGGCTGTGGCAGGCTCAGGATGAGCGGAATTGCCGGGCTCAGGATGCTCGGGTTCGTGCTCACTGTGCGCGGAAAAGTTGGCTCTAGCCTAGCTTAGGACGCGCTGGGTCCGGTTGAGCCCTTACCGGCTAGGCTGCGCTGCTCCCGGTTTCCCCAGAGCCTTCAGCGCGTTTCCAAGCTCATCCAGCGCCGCGTCGTACTCCCGCTGCTGTGCCCTCGCCCGGTCGAACGCCTCTTGCGCCTTCCGCAATACGTCCGCCTGCCCTACCGGCAGCGCACTTGTGGTCGTTCCAGTTGGCGCGGTAGGCTTCGCGGCCCCCGGCCCAGGGCCGCCGACTGTGGGCATAGCCTTTGCGGCAGCAACGACGTCGCCCTTCGAGAGGCCGGCCGCCGCCAGCGCTTCCTTCAAGTTTGGGCGCATCGCCACGCGGTCACCCGCGGCAACTATCACTTGAGTTATCTGCGGAATCGCGGCTGAGCCGGCCTCCGACGCCTGCACGTAAAGCGGAACCGCATACAGCAGAGAGTTCGCCACGGGGATCACCATCAGGTTGCCATAAATGACGCGCGAACCCCGCTGGCCGATGAGCGTTTGGTAACGGGAGATGTCCTCGTTCGATTTGATCTGGCCCATCACCTGGGTGGGACCGTTCACGTTCCGGCCCTTCGGGAACTTGTAGACTAGCAGCTTGCCGTAGTCCGCCGGGTCGCACTTGGCGGACATCCAGGCGGACAGGTTTGGTTTGTCCAGCGGCGTGAATGGAGTCATGAGGATGAACTCGGTCTTCTTATCGCCCGGCAGGCGCATGTTGACGTAGTAGGGCGCCATTCTGCGAACATCCGTGGAGGCCCGCTCCGAATCTGGAGCCGGATCTTCGGCTACTTCCCACTGATCCTCTTTTCCGTAGTAGATCCTGGCATCCGTAATGTGGTAGACGGTGTAGAGCTGCCGCTGAATACGAAATAGGTCCTCGGGATAGCGCAGATGCTCCCGGATTCCGCTTGGCATCTTGTCCATGGACGTAAAGAGGCTCGGGAAGATGCGCGAATAGGTCTGGATCATTGGGTCGGACGGATCCGCGACATAGAAGGTCACAGTGCCGTCGTAGGCGTCCACGGTCGCTTTTACAGAGTTGCGAATGTAGTTGAACCGCTGGTCCACGTCCCGCACGCTGGTGCCGATGAGCGTCGGCTTCGAGTATGGATAGCGATTAGTAACGGTGTAGCCATCCATGATCCAGACCAGCTTGCCGTCCTGAATGACGATGTAGGGGTCGTTGTCCCAGTTCAGGAAGGGCGCCAGAGTCTGCACGCGCTCGCGGATACCTCTGCGGAAGTGCAGCTTGCTCTTGCTTGTGAGGTCTCCAGACAGGAGCATGTTGGTGTCTGCAAGGCGGATTGACCAGGCTGTACGGCTCAGCAGCCCGCCAATCGCTGTGCCACCTTTGCCATTGTAGCGATTCTCAACATTCTTCTCAGCAGGATGGTCGAACTCGTTCGCCTTGGTGTCCGTGAAGACATACTCGGTGGTAAGTTCGCCATAATAGATTTGCGGGCGCGTCAGCTCGAGGTCTTTGTACTTCGTTCTAACCGGAATCTGGTCCATGTAATATTTCGGCAGTCCATCTGTGTCCACTTCGTTCACAGGGCTCATCACCACGCCGTAGCCGTGCGTATACTGCAGCCGCAGGTTCTGCCACGTCTTGGCCTGCTCGCTCAGTCCGTCGGAGTTGAGCTCCCTGGCGCCCACCATCACCTGGCGCGGCACACCTTCTATGTTGTAACGGTCCACGTCAATGTTGTAGTCGCCGTGCGTAAGGGTTGCATTGCCGGGGAGGCTGAACCGATAGTAGTTGCGCAGGGCCTGCTTCACGGTGTAGACCAGCCCAAGCTGGGGCCAGTCCCAAAGGCGGATGTTGTCTATAGTCGCCTGATCCTCCGCAACGTCGTCGGCGCTGAGCGAGGCGTCGGGTTCCACGATTCGCTCCGTCACCTTGTCGAGGCCGTACGCGCGGCGCGTAAACTCGATGTCGCGCTCGATGAACGGCTTCTGCTTGTCAAACTCATTAGGAACCACGGTGAGTTTCTGAACCATTCCAGGGTAGGCGCCGGTGGCCACCAGCGTCCCGACCACATAGAGCGCGAGGCCCACGATAGGCAGGCGGAATGCCTTGCCGACAGAGATGTTGATGAAGCAGAGGATGCCTGTGAGCGCCATGAGGCCGCCCTGCACCCAGAACATAGCGGGAATCCGCGCATGAACGTCCGTGTATCCGGCGCCGACAAACAACTTGTTGTCTGCATACAGCAGGTCGTATCGTCCCAGCATGTGGCCCCATGCGACGCAGAGCGCGATGCACCCCAGGAGAGCAAGGAGGTGCCGTCGCACAAAGGGAGCGATCACGGGCTGGGAGCCCTGGATGAAGTCGATAGCGCGCTCGCTGTAGTGAATCGCCGCAGCGCCGATGCTGGCCGCCACAAGGGTGAAGAGGAGCCAGCCCTGAAGATATTCGATGAACGGAAGACGAAACACGTAGAAGCTGAGATCGTTGCCGAAGACAGGATCGGCGACACCGAACTTCGACGCATGCGTAAACTGGAGATACTCGGACCAGTGCGATGAGGCAATTCCGCCAGCCATGACCGCTAGGACAAGCGGGAGGGCAAAGGTCGCCAGTCGCGTCGCCTTCCGGGCAATTTCGGCAAGCTGCATCTGCTCCGGCGCGAGCAGCCTGGGAGTCTTGTTGCCCGAATTCATCTGCATCGCAAGCCGCACGTTCGAGAAGACGACCACGAAGAAGACGAGGCCGAACCCGAGGAACAGCGTGAGCTTCGCGGTGAGAACCGACGAGAACACGGCGCGCTGCCCAAGCTCCTGGAACCACAGCCAGTCGGTATAGAGCCGCACGGACTGGTATCCGAACAGGAGAGCGAAGAGAACAACGAAGACGAATCCGACGCGAAGAAGGCGCAGCCAGAGCGGCGCGCGCTTGGGGACAGGCTGTTGGGCCATGGTTGTACTCCAGTTTGTCGAGCTTGGGGTCCTTCGAGAGTATAACACACATACGTACAACTACCTGGTTCGGGTTCAGCCGTTTGGAGAGGAGCTATCGTGCCGCTTGTAACCACCACCGCATTACTTGTCGAGGCAAGGTCGCACGGAACTGCCGTCGGCGGGTTTGAGCCCTACAACTTTGAGCAGATTCAGGGCATCATCGAGGCTGCCGAGGCAGAAGGCGTTCCAGTCATCTTGCAGTTTTGGGAGGAGGTGATAGAGACGTGGGGATTTCCCGCGCTCACCTCTGTAGTTCGCGAGCTTGCGGCACGGTCTGCGGCGCCGATTGCCATGCATCTCGACCACGCCGAGACGGATGAGCTGATTGACCATGCGCTGGCACACGGATTCACGAGCGTGATGTTCGACGGATCCCGGCTGCCCTTTGAAGAGAACGTTGCTCGCACCCGCTCGGTGGTGAAGCGCGCAGCGGAGTTCGGCGCCTCCGTGGAGGCGGAACTCGGCCTCATTGGCGCGATAGGCGACTACGCGACCAGCGAGGAAGCGATGGAGGCGGTGTGGAGGGTTCTCACGCCGGTGGACCAGGCGGCCGAGTTTGTGCGGGCGACAGGCATCGACATACTTGCGCCGGCGGTTGGCTCGATCCATGGGTGCCCGATGCCGATGGCGCGGCTGGATATTGCTCGCATCGAGGCCATCTCGAAGGCCACCGGCGTACCGCTGGCACTGCACGGAGGCTCTGGGGTTGACGAGGACCAGATTCGCGCGGCGATAGGAGCGGGCATCGCGAAGGTGAACATCGACGCGGAGGTGCGCGCTGTGACGATAGCCGCGGTGAAGCATGGCGCGGCTGCGATTGGAAGCATCGACAAGGTCCACATCGACTTTGCGCGATATCCCCGAGCGGTCCGGGCTGCCACCACGGAAGCCGTGAGAGCACGGATGCGGATGCTGCGGTGAAAGTCCCAGGGACCAAAGTGACTTAAGAGACCAAAGTGACAAAGGAGACCATGCGGAGTTGCGCTCTTCGTAGAAACCCTTGCGTCCCTGTTGTCCCTTACGTCCCTTTTGTCCCTTCCACTCGCCCTGCCCGAAAAAAACTTCTTGTCAGGCTTTGGGCGCTGTGGTATACTGGCTCGTTCCCCATTGTGGGGGCAAGATAAGCTCAGCATCCAAGACTTAAGCACAGGGCGTGGCCGTAATGTTGGGCAGCCTCCTGCTATGTCGTAAATGCTACGTTAAAGTAGGGAGGCTACTAACAAGTATGGCAACAGCTGGAACGGTCAAGTGGTTCAACGCCACAAAGGGCTATGGTTTCATCGCTCAGGAGAACGGCGAGGACGTGTTCGTGCATTTTAGCGCGATTCAGGCCTCGGGCTATCGTGAGCTTCATGAGGGCCAGAAGGTGGAGTTCGACGTCGAGAATGACCCGCGAGGCAAGGGCCTGCGCGCAGCAAACGTTCTCGTTCTGTAGGCTTCGCGCCTAGACCGGTTTGAAGGGCTTGTCGGCGTTGTCGGCAGGCCCTTTGCCATGCGTAAGGTGCTAGAGTCGGTTCAGGCCGTTGTGTGCGGCCACCTTATAGGCCTCGGCGAACGTAGGGTAGTTGAAGACGGTGTCTCGGAAGTACTCCATCGTGCCGTCCAGAGCCATCACGGCCTGCCCCACGTGTACTATCTCGGCCGCATTCTCTCCAATGGCGTGAACGCCTAGAATCTTAAGCGTCGTGGGATCAAAGAGCAGTTTCAGCATCCCCAGATCGTCTCCCACCATCTGCCCCTTGGCCAGTTCCTCGTATCTCGCCACTCCCACCTCATAGGGAATCTTCGCCTGGGTGAGAGTCTGCTCGGTGCGGCCCACCATCGAGATCTCTGGGATGGTGTAGATGCCATAGGGCAACAGGCTGTCCTGGAGGTGCGCGGCAGCGCCAAACATAGCTGCCACCGCGAGGCGGCCCTGCTCCATGGAGGTGGAGGCAAGCGAGGGAAACCCGATGACGTCCCCTGCAGCGAAGATGTGACTCACCTGGGTGCGGTACGATTCGTCCACGGCGAGCTTGCCGCGCTCGTCCGCCTCGAGGCCGGCGCTCTCCATGTTGAGGGTGTCTGTGTTCGCCTGCCTGCCCACGGCATAGAGCAGGGAGGCGGCGCTAATGCGCTTTCCGCTCGTAAGATAGGCTGTTACTCGATTGTTGTCCTCAAGGCATATTTTGGATATCTGCTCCCCCATGCGAAACGCAGCGCCGATGCGCCGTAGGTGATAGCAGAGCGCCTCCGCAATCTCGGTGTCCACGAAGTCCAGCACGCGCTGCCGCTGGTCGGTTATGGTCACCTCCACTCCCAGTGCCGCAAGCATGGAAGCATACTCGAGCCCGATAACGCCCGCGCCAACCACGATCATGCTCTTCGGCATTTCGGCTAGGCTGCAGAGCTGGTCCGGCGAAAGAATGCGGACGCCGTCAAACGGAACCTCTGCGTGTCTGGCGGGCCGTGTGCCACAGGCGATGAGAGTGTGTTCAGCAAGGAGTATCCGCGTCTCGAGCGTGCCCTCAACGGCGATCGTCCTTGGATCGATGAACTGCGCAGTTCCCGGCACGAGGTCGATGTGGTTGCGCCGAAGCTGCTTGCGAACGATGCCGGCTTCTTTGTCCACCACGCTCTGCACGCGCCGCGTGAGGTCGTGGATACCGATCTGCTCCTGCACCACATAGTCGTCGCCATAGAAGGCTCGCTGGCGGTAGCCGGTGAGATAGAGGATGGCCTCACGGAGCGTCTTGCTGGGAATCGTGCCGTTGTGTACGCAGACTCCGCCCAGCATCTCGGTGCGGTCCACGATGGCCACGCGCTTGCCCAGCTTGGCGGCCGCAATGGCGCCCTTCTGGCCCGCAGGTCCACTCCCTATCACCACCAGATCGTAGCAGTTGTTGCGCATGCACCGCCCCAAATCGAAGGATCGACGACCAATCTACACATTATCGGTAACCAAACCGGTCCAAGCGCAATTACATGCGTCGCGATTTACTGAACAAATGAACCCTAAGATTCCTTAAAGATTCCTTAACTACCCCCTTGTATTCCCCGGCAGGCTCGATATAATGGTGTTGTGAGTTGCGCTGGAGCGGAACTAGTCCTCTCTTGCCCGTCTCTGTAGTTCGCAGTCATACCGATTTGGCGTTCACATGATTCAAAGAGGAGGTGAAACGCATTTGAAGAAACAGCTCAGCCCGGCCGTTGTATGGGGTCTACTCACGGTAGTCGTCCTGGTTGTGGTCGTGGTGGGCTACAAGATGCTGGCTGGTGGGGGCTACAAGGCAAGCACTATTGCCGACAAGGCGAAGATGGATGCCGTAACGACCGGTAAGGAACAGATGTACACACCGCCCAAGGACGTTCCCGGCATCGTCATTCCTGGTAGAGAGGGTGCAGCACCAGCGCCAGGTGGTGGTGGAGCCGGAGGCTACAACCTCACACCGCCGAAGTTCTAGAAGCAGACGCACAAGTCGTAGTTGCACTGCCTTAGTTGTTAAATTATCGGAGGATACAATGAGTCGAAGACGAAACGCATTCACCCTCATCGAACTGCTTGTGGTGATTGCCATTATCGCAATCCTTGCAGCCATTCTCTTCCCTGTGTTCGCACAGGCTCGCGAGAAGGCCCGAGGAATCAGCTGCATCAGCAACCTGAAGCAGATCACGCTCGCCGCTCGCATGTACTCGCAGGACTACGACGAGCGCCTCTTCGCCAGCGGCAACCTGCCGTCCGAAGGCGATCCGAACTGGGCCAACCGACGCCCAGACGGTCAGAACATCGTCCGCATGATGGGCGGCGGTCTGTCCCACTTCACCCAGCCCTACATCAAGTCCGAGGGTATCTTCAAGTGCCCGAGCGACACGGGTGAGAACTATTGGGGCCGAAACAGCACCGGCTGGCCGTGGAATGCAGCCAAGTGGTGGGGCAAGCCCACCTCGTACCACTTCCGCCACATCTTTGACTGCGGCGGTCCGGACGAGCACAACCGCATCTTCGCAAGCCCGCAGCCCACGTTCTGGCAGGGCACGCCGGACGCAATGTCCGGTTCACCCGCTTCGCAGATCATGATCTTCGAGACCGCTGCCTTCCATTATGAGAAGCTCGGCCTCTACGGCGCAGCCGCGCACTCGGGCTATCACCCGCATGCAACGCCTCCGCGCCCGCCGGATGCACGCACGTTCAACGCCGGATTTGCTGATGGCCATGCCAAGGTGTTCCGACTTTCCTACGCCACCCCGGCGTGGAACCTCAACCATGACATGAACTGGATGCTCTACGGCCCGAACAACCTGCAGACTGGCACCGATTACCCCTAGGTTCGTACTTCACCTAGGCTAGTCGCAAAGAGACAGCCCCCGTCCACATTGTGGACGGGGGCTGTTTTTGTATTTGGGGCAAGGGACTGAAGGGACGAGAGGGACTATGGGGACGAAAGGGGCGGCAGTGGGAGTTTGGCACGGAGAACGGCAAAGGCAGACCCTCACCCCAACCCACCCGCTCATCCTGAGCCCTCGACAGCCTCACCGTCGACTTGGCCTGCCCTGAGCCTGTCGAAGGGTCGAAGGACTTCGCCGCTCGTGCCTCGCAAGGGAGAGGTCCTTCGACTCTGCCACGGAACGGCTGTGGCAGGCTCAGGATGAGCGGGTGCGGCGCCATGCACCCCTCTCCTCGGCCCTTATGAGGAGAGGGGCCGGGGGTGAGGTGCTCTTGAACTTCGCCCTACCATATGCGAGCACCTGGGCTGAGGCGTGCTTGACCCTCAGCTCTCGATAATCCCACACGCTATTGCGATGTCATTGAGCATGCCCTCCAGATTGTGCCGAACGTCACCATTTGTGTAGCGCTTGGCTGTGGATTTCCGTGCCTCCATCCAGATGGTTCGCTGCGCAGCGTGGACCAGAGTTGCGCTTCTGGCGGGGTATGGGGCTGACGGAGCGCTCATGCGCGCCCCAGTGCCTCATGAGTAGCTCTTGATGGGTAGCTACCATGGTCAAGGTTGTTTGGCGCTTGAGTCAACGATATCGCTTCGGTCAGGTTTTAGATGAGGCAATGCGCAGAGTTTACAGAACCCCGCATCCGCTGTATACTAGCCTCGTCATGGCGGACGGTTTGGCGGCGCCCGCTCGTTCCCCCGCGCGGTCTGGGCCCGGATGGATCGTGGGGGTTCTTCAGTATGTGGGCGAGACCGTCTCGCTCGCCGCCTCCGCCATCGGCCACCTCTTTCGTGGTGGCCTGAATGTCGGCCTCGCAGTCAACCAGATGGCCGCAATTGGCGTCGACAGCATACCGATCGTCGCGGCAACCGCGGCCTCAACAGGCGCGGTGTTCGCCTTCTACACGGCCGGTGTCTTTCTGCATTTCGGCGCGGGCCCGTTCGCGGGCGGCATTCTAACGGTCACCTTCTTTCTGGAGCTGGGTCCCGTGCTCGCGGGAATCTCAGTTGCAGCCCGAAGCGGCGCGGCCATCGCCGCCGAGATCGGCTCAATGGTGGTGACCGAGCAGGTGGACGCGCTGCGCGCGCTGGGAGTTGCGCCCGCTCGGTACCTCGTTCTGCCCAGAATGGTGGCCTGCGTACTAATGATGCCGATAGCTGGGCTTGTGGGCGACTTTGCGGGAACGGCCGCAGGCATGCTGATGGCTTCCGTCAATGGCATTACGCCCAGCTCGTTCCTCGAGTCCGCGCGCACTCATGTCTCCGAGATCGACCTCATCAAGGGCCTCATCAAGACGCTCTGGTTCGGCCTGATGATCTCGGTGGTGGCCTGCCATCAGGGTCTCAAGACTACTGGTGGAGCGACCGGCGTGGGCAGGTCCACCACGCGGTCCGTGGTGCTCTGCGTGGTGCTCATCTTCATCTCCGACTTCTTCCTGGCCCAGATGCTCAAGGGCGCCAGCATCGTGGTGAAGTAGTGGCCGCGCCGATGCTCGCCCTGGAGGCAATGGACTACACCGCCGGTGGCCGCCGTATCCTCTCGGACATCTGGCTGCAGGTGGACGAGGGGGAGATACTTGCGGTCATCGGCATGTCCGGCTGCGGCAAGACCTCGCTGCTGAAGTGCATCGCCGGCCTGGTGAGGCCCAGTGCGGGCAGCGTTCGTCTTGAAGGGAGGGACATCGTTCCCTTGGGCGAGGCGGATCTGAACGCGGTCCGGCGGCGCATCGGGCTCGTGTTCCAGTATGCGGCGCTCTTCGACAGCCTCAACGTTTATGAAAACGTGGCGTTTGGCCCCAAGCAGCACACTCGACTGAGACGCGCTGACCTCGACCAGCTCGTTTCGCGTCGACTCGGCGAGGTGGGAATGTCGGGCAGCGAGAGGCTGATGCCGTCGGAGCTTTCAGGTGGCATGCGCAAGCGCGTGGGGCTCGCGAGAGCAATGGCCACGGAGCCGGCAGTGCTTCTCTACGACGAGCCGACGAGCGGCCTCGACCCGGTGATAGCGCGGACTATCGACCACCTGATCGTGGAGACGCGGAACCGAACCCGTACGACCTCCGTAGTGGTATCGCACGACGTTCGTTCGGTGTTTCGCACCGCGGACCGCATCGCGTTTATGCACGAGGGTCGGATAGAGGCAGTCGGCAGCCCGGAGGACATTCGCGCCTCGAGCAGCAAAGTGGTGCAGGAGTTTCTGGAGGCGGATTCGGGCCCGTAGGAACTCTGCGAGATGAGCGTGGCAGCATTTGATTACCGGTCGCATGTACGCCGTTAACCGTGTCGGCGTTTCGCGGATGGAGGGACCATGGAGAGTAAATCAGCAATCAAGGTTGGAATTGTCGTGCTTCTTGCCGCCCTTGGATTTTGGGCAGCGTACGGCTACTTTGCGCACCTAAACAAGGACACCTATGCGATACACGTCGTGTTCGATAACACACGGGGGCTGCCCAAGCGCTCGGTGGTCAGCATGAACGGCGTGGCCATTGGAGAGGTCGAGAGTGTGGCCTTAGGGCTCGACTTTAAGCCCAAGGTCACTCTGGCTATTCAGAACGCGGTTAAGATACCGTCGTCGGCCCGCTTCATCATCACTTCTGGCCTGCTTATCTCGAATGCACAGGTGAACGTGGAGCCTGGATCGGATCCTGGCGGTGCCGCGCTTGCCCCTGGGAGCGTTGCGAAGGGCAGCACCGCTGGGGCGCTGGCGCAGATCTCGCCCGAGGCGCAGTCGCTCGTGACTGACCTCAGTACTACTCTCCAGACGATCGGCCCAAGGATGACTCAGTCGTTTGACAAGCTCAACAAGATACTCGACTCGACGGCTGGCGTGGTGGACAACTTCCGCACGGCCTCAGCATCGGTGAAGGATCTCGCGGCGGACCCCAAGATTGGCCGCACCATGCGGGCAACGCTGGACGACCTGAAGGCGATGACGGAGGCAGCGAGGCAGACCGCGCAGACGATGAGCGGAGAGCTTCGCGCCGTGGTGAAGCGAAACAGCGGTAAGTTCGACGAACTGGCCAACGGCGCTATCGACCTGCTTCAGACATTTGCAGACACGGTGGATGCGGCCCGCGGGGCAGTCACCAAGCTAGCCGAGCAGGCGAGCGACCCTCGGCTTCAGCAGGGGCTCGCAGAGACTCTGGACCTGGCGCGAGCCACCATGGCTCGGTTTGGGCAGATAGCTTCGGACATCCACTCGCTCACCGGCGATGCCGACGTGCAGACCAATTTGAAGTCCACGGTCGCCTCGATGAAACGGGCCACGGAGCAGGGTCAGCAGCTCATTGAGAAGGTGAGCAGCGTGGTGAGCAAGATTAATCTGCCAGGAGGCGGACCGAAGTTCGGCATCGGCAAGCCGGAGATCAACATCGATCTCTTGGCGCGTACCGAGGGTCCTCGGTATCGCTCGGACGTTGGGGTGCGGGTGCCCATCGGCAAGGAGAATGCGTTCAGCCTCGGCCTCTACGACTTCGCAGAGACCAACAAGCTCAACGCACAGTATGAGACCACTCTGGACTTCGGCGCTGTGCGCTACGGCATCTATGCCTCGAAGCTTGGCCTGGGCGTCAATTGGAATGCAGG
Organism: bacterium; assembly: GCA_009885735.1. Taxonomy (GTDB): domain Bacteria; phylum Armatimonadota; class Chthonomonadetes; order Chthonomonadales; family CAJBBX01; genus VFKD01. The sequence goes on along the minus strand of VFKD01000510.1, from coordinate 3,295 downwards.
CTCCGGCACGACGCTGGTGTTCGACCTTTACAACCCGAATCGGCTCCAACTTGATGCCAAGGCGCTTGTGCGCCTCAACCGTGACGCGGCGCTTTGGATCGGTGCAGACAGCGTGCTTAGGCGAACATCGCCCGTTCTTGGGGTACGATTAATGCGCTAAGTATGATGCGGGGCACGCAGGCGCCCGAGACTTCCAGGAGACTAGAAAATGAAGGTAATACTGCAGCGCGACATACCGAAGGTGGGTCGCGGCGGCGATATTGTGGTGGTGAAGGATGGCTATGCGAGGAACTATCTGTTTCCCCGCACATTTGCGGTGGCAGCCAGCGGCAGCGCTCTGAAGGAGCACATCGCGCGAGCTGCTCGAGAGAAAGAGCGGGACGGCAGGCTGCTGGCATCGGCTCAGGCAGATGCAGACAAGATTGCGGACCTCACGATCACCGTGACGGCAAAGGTGGGCGGCGGCTCCAAGCTCTATGGCTCCATCACTGCTCAGGATGTGGCGGATGCAATTCTTCGTGAGCGCGGTCTCACGGTGGACAAGCGGCGTATCGGCCTTGCGGATCCTATTCGCAGCCTGGGCCAGTACACGGTGCCTGTGCGAGTTCACAGCGAGATGACCGTGAACGTGACGGTGGATGTGGCCACCGATGAGGAGCTTGAGCGGCGCAAGAAGGTAGCCGCAGCGGAGGCAGCTGCAGCCGCCGTGGCCGCAGCTGCTGCAGAGGCTGCCGCCGAGTAGCCCCGCAGGTTCAGTAATCCGCGCGGGGCAAGGACCAAGCGTCCATGCCCCGCGTTCTGCTGTTCGACGCTTAGTCCTTCCACCCCCTTAAGGAGGCGCCCGGTGGCCCTAGACGAGGGAATTCCTCTCGACCGTATTCCTCCCCAAAGCCTCGAGATGGAGCAGGCGACTCTCGGCTGCATGCTCGTGGACCGTGCCGCCATCGAGAAGGCTGCAGACGTGCTGAAGCCCGAGGATTTCTACCGTCGAGAGCACCGTATCCTCTTCGAGGCGATGGTGACTCTCGCCACGCGCGATGAGCCCGTGGACCTCTACTCCGTGCAGGAGCAGCTCAAGAGCCAAGAAAAGCTTGATATCGTGGGCGGAGCGCCCTTCCTCGTCCAGCTCACGAATGCCTTCAGCACCACCGCAAATGTGGACTACTATGCCCGCATGGTGGAGGAGAAGTCGATCCTTCGCAAGCTGATTGACGCAGCAGGGCAGATCAATGCGGCTGCGCACAGCGACTACGGCGACATTGGCGAGGTGGTGGACAAGGCCGAGCGCAGCGTCTTCGGAGTGGCCCAACGCAGGATCGGAGCCTACTTCACACCCATGCGGCCGCTCGTAAACTCGGTCTTCGAGCAGATCGAGTATCGCTCGGAGAATAAAGATTCGACGACCGGCGTGCCGACCGGGCTTATAGACTTCAACCGGATCACCGCAGGACTGCAGCCAAGCGATCTCATCATCATCGCGGCGCGGCCCAGCATGGGAAAGACCTCTCTTGCGCTCGGAATGGCCCAGCATGCGGCTGCGAAGGGTGGGCACACCGCGGCGATTTTCAGCTTCGAGATGTCGAAAGAGCAGCTTTGCCTGCGCATGATCTGCTCCGAGGCCAGGGTGGACGCGCACAGGCTTCGAACTGGGTACCTGCAGGATCAGGACTGGAAGAAGGTTGGAGACGCCTGCGCCACGCTGAGCGAGGCGCCCATCTTCATCGACGACAGCCCGGAGTGCTCGGTGCTTGAGATGAGGGCGAAGTGCCGCCGGCTGAAGGCCGAGCATAACCTCGGCATCGTCGTTGTGGACTATATGCAGCAAATGCGCGGGAGCCGTCGAACGGAGAATCGGGTTCAGGAGATTGGAGAGATATCGCGTTCTCTCAAGTCGCTTGCGCGAGAACTGAGCGTTCCCGTTGTGGCCCTTTCTCAGCTCTCCCGAGCGGTGGAGCAGCGGCCCGACAAGCGTCCGATGCTCTCCGACCTTCGAGAGTCGGGCTCCATCGAGGCGGATGCGGACGTGGTGGTGTTTATCTATCGCGAAGAGTACTACAAGATGAAAGAGGCGATGTCGGCAGACACGGGAGCAGAATCCGCAGGCTCTGGCGGGGATCAGGAAGAACGGCTCGAGAAGGCCCAGCTCATCGTGGCGAAGCATCGTAATGGACCAACTGGCATGGTGGAGGTGGGCTTCCACACTCGTTATGCTCGCTTCGACAACCTAGCCAAGGAATATGCGTAGCCTAACGGCTGCGCCTGGAGACGGAATGCGAATACTGGTAATTGGCGGCGGCGGGCGAGAGCACGCGCTGATCTGGAAATTGTCGCAGAGTCCGCACACGAAGCGCCTCTATTGCGCGCCGGGAAATGCGGGAATTGCAGACAGGGCCGAGTGCATCAACCTGAAGCCCACAGACCTTGACGGCCTCGCCAACTTTGCTTCGAACGAGAAGGTAGACCTCACCGTTGTTGGCCCCGAGGCGCCGCTCATCGCTGGTGTGGTGGATCGCTTCGAGGCACGCGGCCTACCCATCTTTGGTCCGGCCACCGACCCCTCCCGCCTCGAGGGAAGCAAGGCCTTCGCCAAGGAGCTGATGGTTAAGTACGGAATTCCCACGGGGGAATATCGCCGCTGCGAGAGCGCGGACGAGGCCCACGCTGCGGTGCGAGACCATTTTCGCAGGCACGGCGCCGGCTCGGGAGTGGTGATTAAGGCGGACGGAATTGCCGCGGGCAAAGGCGTCTGCGTGGTGGACACCGAGGAGCAGGCGCTGTCCGAGGTGGACCGGATGATGGTGCAGCGAGCCTTCGGCGAGGCGGGAGATGTGGTGGTGGTGGAGGAGCGGTTGGTTGGTCAAGAGCTGAGCCTCATGGCCATCACGGACGGCGAGACTGTGATTCCGATGCTTCCCGCGCAGGACCACAAGCGGATATTCGACAACGACGGCGGGCCGAATACAGGTGGCATGGGCGCCTACACCCCGGTCTCGTTTGCCACGCCGGAGCTCATTCAGCAGGCGGTTGACCAGGTGCTTAAGCCTGCGGTGTCTGCCATTCGAGACCTCGGAATTCCATACAAAGGTGTTCTATATGCCGGCCTAATGGTGACTGCAGATGGGCTTAAGACACTGGAATTCAACTGTCGATTCGGCGACCCAGAGACGCAGGCCATCCTACCCTTGCTCGATACCGACCTGGTGGAACTGCTGATGTCGGCCGTGAACTGCGCTTTGGACACTCAGGCGGTAAAGTGGAAGCGCGAAGCTGCCGTGTGCGTTGTCGCGGCGTCCGG
>VFKD01000454.1 GCA_009885735.1 bacterium | reverse complement strand
GTCGCCTTCAGAGCGATGCGCGCTGACCTATCGGACCCACCCACGCAGAGAACTGCGGCAGGCACAAGCAGCAGGGCGGGAAGCGCCTGCTCCTTCGTGAAGACCGCCATTGCATACCACAGGGCGGCAAGCGCCCAGCACCGCATGCTCGGTCTGCCATCGCTGCGGACAGCTCGCACCAGCGCGAGAGAGTAGAGGAGCACAAACACAACCGCAAGCGCATCCGTCCTGCCGCCGATCCACGCGCTTGCTCCCACCTGCGCGGGCTGCAGGCCGAATAGAAGTCCGGCAGCAAGCGCGGCATCTCCCCCTTTAGGGGGCCGGAGGGTACGCGGCTGAGGGATGACCTTCTCCCTCTCCCCAGCGAGGAACGAGCGACTTGGGGTCCTTCGACTGCTCGACGGTGAGGCTGTCGAGCGCTCAGGATGAGCGGCCTGGGATGAGGGTTCCCCCCCATTAGGGGGCTGGGGGGTGGTCTCTTCTCCCCCTTTAGGGGGCCGGAGGGTGGTCTCTTCTCCCCCTTTAGGGGGTTGGGGGGTACACGCCAACGCCAACCGAATCACGAGCCACGTAGCAAGAGTGTGCAGCGCGATGTTCGTGAGGTGATACCCGAGCGGATTGCCGCCGAAGCAGAGCCGCTCGATGAAGAACGAGACCGAGACTACTGGCCGGTAGAAGTTGTGCATGAACGGCTGGGTGAAGCAGCTTAGCAGCGAATCGCCGCCACCTATCACCTGCCCGCCCACCAGCCAGATGTCGTCCCACACCAGCGCGCCGCCCAGAACGCCCATCGGCGCTATGGTGGTCAGGATCAACACAGAGCCCACGGCCCAGCGCCAGAATGTGCCGCTCGTCTTCATAAGGCGGCGGTTCCAGCGAGCGGCGCCGAACTCCTTCCTCGAAGGAGACTATGCCCCCATTGTGGAACCTAGGGCGGAAGTATTGTCGGCGGGGCACGGTGCATAGATTCGCCAGCCGCCGGAGGAGGCCCGATGAGCGTTAAGTGGCGCTTGGCGTTGATGATGTTCCTGCAATATGCGGTGTGGGGGGCCTGGTCCCCAGTGTTGGCAGAAACCGTGGGACACCGCCTGAATGCCACCGGCGCAGAGATAGGCGCTCTCTATGGCGTTCTGTGGTTGGCCTGTATCATCACGCCATTCATTGGTGGTCAGCTTGTGGACCGCCTCATGCCCAGCCAGGTGTTTCTCGGCCTCGCCGCCGCAGTGTGCGCCGTATCAGCCTGGATGATGGCACAGGCGCAAACGGTGGGAAGCCTCATTGGCTGGATGTGGGTATGGTCCATCTTCTACGCTCCCACGCTCGGCATCACGAATTCTATCTCGTTTCATCACATCGCCAAGGGCAGAGGCACCGAGCGGGAGCAGGAGCGCGACTACGCCGTCATCCGCACCGCCGGCACCATTGGGTGGATTGCGTCGGCATTCATCCTTACCGCTATGCTGGTGAACAAAGCCCCAGTGGCCAAGGGAACCTGGGCGCCGTTTGAGGAGTTTCAGCTAACGGCGGTCTTGGGAGCGATACTGGCGGTCATCGCGTTTGTACTGCCCGGAACGCCGCCCTCCAAGGAGGCCAAGGACCCATTCGCATTTGCAAAGGCCTTCAAGCTCTTTAAGACGGTCCCGGGCTTCACGGTGT
>VFKD01000325.1 GCA_009885735.1 bacterium | reverse complement strand
CTTGGGTCCCTGCGGTCCCTTGTGTCCCTTCCGTCTCTTTCGTCCCTCATTTGGCTTGCCTCCCCCACCGTTGTGGTACACTTACCGTCTATGCCTGCCGGAGGAGCACCCAAATGAAGCAAACCTACCAGCCCAAGAACCGCCGTCACAAGCGCGTTCACGGCTTTCGCAAGCGAATGATGACCACGGACGGACGCAACGTCCTCAAGAGCCGCCGCCTCAAGGGGCGCCGCCTTCTAGTCGTGTAGCCGCGGCATCCGCCAATGCTCGCCAAGGCTAACCGGGTTCGCTCGGGCCGAGAGTTTCGCGCTACGTATACACACGGAAAGTCCTTTGCCGCGTCGAGCCTCGTTCTCTACGTCCGCTCATTGCGTTCCGACGACGTGCAGTTCGGATTCTCCATAAGCAAGAAACTTGGCGGCTCCGTTGTACGTAATCGGATAAAGCGCCGCCTGCGAGAGGCGTGTCGAGCCGCCCTAGCCGACCTGAAGCCCGGCCACATGCTGGTGTTTGTGGGCCGCAAGCGGCTGGTTGAAATGCCTTATTCGGAGCTTCGAAGTACGGTGGTAAGTCTGGCGCATCGAGCCAAACTGGTGCGCGAGGCGCCGGAGGATGCGCCGTGCGCAGAGTCCTAATCTGGTTCATCAAGCTCTATCAGAAGACCGCAAGGTTCCGGCCCGCTGTGTGCCGGTACCAGCCGACGTGCTCGGAATATGCGGCTCAAGCCATTGTGAAGCACGGAGTTCTCAAAGGTCTCGTGCTGGGCTGCTGGCGCCTCTTGCGCTGCAACCCGTGGAGCCATGGCGGCTCCGACCCTGTCAAGTAGTACATAACACTGCCCCGTAGATGCAGGTGGTCACCCATTGGACCAGAGGAACAGAATGCTTCAGTCATTGCGTGTGACTATCGCCCTTCTTGCGATAGTCACATTTGGCGTTTGCTCATCCGTCGCCGTTCGCGCCCAGGACGGCAACTCGGTCTTCGCTTCAGCACAGAGGCTTGAAGCCGAGGGCAAGGACCAAGAGGCGCTCAACGCGTACGGCGCGATCCACGTCAACAACCAGGCGAACAACCCAGAGGTGGCCGGCGAGGCGCTCTATCTCGGTGGCCTCTTCGCTCAAGACCCTCTACGGTACGGCAAAAACGACCAGGAGAAGCGGGACGGGCAGGCAACTGCCCGCCGAATGTGGCAGGACCTTCGCGATAATCTTAACAATACGCGAGCCTTCCGCAACATCTCGGACCCGATGCCTGGCGCGCCTGCGGGCAGATATGTCGCGCTGCTGGAAAAGGTAGCACGGCCCCATGACGTGCTCGCCGAATACAATCGCATTGAACGCGAGAATGCCGGCAAGAGCCCAGAGCTGGCTGCCCAAGCGCTCTATCACGGCGGACTCTTCGCCAGAGATCACAACGGAAGCACGCCGGACGAGAAGAGGCTTGGCGCGGACCAAGCATGGCTGCTCTGGAAGAAGCTGCGCGACGAGCATCCGAAAACCAGAGCGTACTCCGAGATGATGGCCCCAACCGCCACCATGCAGAGCGGCCAGCTTGCGGGGCTCGAAAGCTCCATAGACCTTCACAACTCGAAGGATTGGAAGTACAAGATTATCGGGTCCCTTGTGGCGCTCACCGGCTCCACTCCCGCGTTCAGCTACGGACTCGCCCTCATCCTCATCGCGGTTCTGGTAAAGATTATCGTCCTGCCGCTCACCAAGAAACAGTATGCGGGCATGCGGGAAATGCAGCGCATGCAGCCGCTGATGGTGTCGCTCAAGCAGAAGTACAAAGGCCAAGAGCTGAGCGCGAAAACGATGGAGCTCTACAAGGAGCACGGGGTCAATCCGTTCGCAAGCTGCCTGCCCACGCTCGTCCAGATTCCCTTCCTCATCGGCGTCTACACCGCCATTCGCGAGTATGAGATAGCCTTTGGCAAGGGTCACTTCCTGTGGATTGGAAGCGGCATTGCGGAGGGCTCGCCAGTCTTCATGGGCGCGCCCATCATCGCGAAGAACCTGGCCCATCCAGACCTACTTCTGCTCATCCTCTACATGGTGACCCAGTATATCACCATGCGGATGACGCCCAGCGCAGACCCTGCGCAGGAGCAGCAGCAGAAGACGATGGCGCTCATGACATCCGGCCTCTTCTTCTGGATGTTCCTAAGCTACAAGTGGTCGTCCGCGTTTGTCCTCTACTGGTTTGTGCTGAACCTGCTGACCATCTGGCAGCAGTGGACCTATGTCTACAAGCCGTTCAAGGTCAGCCAGGCAAACGGCGGAACGCCTCCTACTACCGGCTCTGGCGCCGTGAAGAACGGGGCAGGCGCCGCGACGGTTAACGCGATTCCTATTGCGGTTCCGACTCGTGTTCGGCCTCGAAAGAAGAAGAAGTAGGGACGTTGCTTGCCGCGCCCTAGACGCACAAGCACACAAATAAGCGTAGGGACGCTACTTGCCGCGTCCTAGAAGGAGCAATCCGTGGAAGAGACTGAGGAGATCGGTGCTGCTAGCACGCCGGACGCGCGAGACCAGGAAGCGCTCGACATCGTTCATGACATTTGCGATATCTCGGGCTTGGACATGGCTGCCGAGTGTACTGGCAAGGAGCAGGCATACTTGCAAATCGAGCTCGTGGGGGCGGACGCCTCCGAGACGTTCGGCAAGCACGGTAAGTCTCTGGACGCGCTGCAATACCTCGTCAACCTTATTGTGGCCCGCCGTGTGGGCAGCGAGGTTCGCGTGATGCTGGACGCCGGCGGCTACCGCGAGCGTCGAATTGCAGCCCTCACCGCAATGGCGCAGGAGTATGCCGCGCAGGTGCGAGACCGCCAGGAGGAGTGCGAGATTGAGCTGCCGCCGCACGAACGACGCATTATCCACCAGGCCCTGCAGGACTCAGAGGGCATCCGCACCTTCTCGGAGGGAGTGGGAAATGACCGAAGGGTGATCATCGCGCCTAGAGTATAGGACGAATGGGACCGATGGGACACTGCGGGATTCACTGTTCGCCTTCGTCCCTTGAGTCCCTCATGTCGCTTCTGTCCCTGATTTCCCCGCCCAACGCAAAAACAACCCGCCCCCCGTTCTACTGCAGGGGCGGGTCTTCGCTCACATACGACAGAGCGAATGATAAGGAGGACATGCGCTAGAATAGTATACGCAGAGTCCTCGGCGAAGGTTTCCAACTCGCCGTAATTCCTCATTTCAACCGGAATCCGCGCCTATGTATCCTCGAATGACGGAAGGCACAGCCCATGCCGGAGCTGCCAAACTCCAAGTCCTGCTTTGTGTGCGGCGACCATAATCCCGCCGGGCTCGGCGTTCGATTTGAGACGGACGGCGAGCAGGTTTGGACATCGTTCGTGCCTCATGAAAAGCACATGGGCTACGCGGGAGTGACCCACGGCGGAGTCATAGCGGCGGTGCTGGACGAAACGATGGGCTGGGCGCCGTGCGTCGTCGAGAAGCGCTTCTGCGTTTCGGTGGAGATCTCGGTGAGCTACCGCAAGAGCCTCCCCATCGGGCTGCCGGTTACCGTTCGCGGATGGATGACCAGCTCGACACGCCGCATCTGGGAGGCCGAGGGCGACATTCGCGACGCTGAAGGAACCGTATTCGCCACAGGCCGCGGACGCTTCATTCCCATGACCGCAGAGAAGAGCGCAGAGGTGATGGCGTACCTGCAGTTTGGGCCGAGCACGGTGCCGCGCGGTGACCTGGTGAAGTAACCGCATTGAACAGCCTCTTCGGCCCCGCAGACTTCGATGCACCCGCGCCGCACCCTTCGACCGTCCTGTTTGGGCGCGACCTCACCGAGCGCGTTGTTGCGGCAGAGCCCACCGACTCGGGTCTCACGCTCTGGCTGCGCGACACCTCCGATAAGGTCTCGGTGTGCGACATCGCGTCTGCGCCATGGCTGCTTCTCGGGAGCCCGCTCGACCTCTCTGCAAATCCAGTCGAACTGGCCGGCGATGGCTTGCGCTTCCTCTACCGATTTCCTACTCTCTCAGCCTATCACGAGGCGCGCTTTCGCTCACGCGACCAACATGCGGCGATGCTCGCCTATCCCAGCGCCACCAAGATGGCGCTCATGATGAGCGGCATCACCCTGTTCAAGGGCATGACCATGGCGGACACGCGGCGCATGCAGGTGGACCTGGAGACCGAAGGGCTCTCTCCCGTGCCGGAAGAGAATCGAATACTCCTCATCGCGGTGGGCGACAATCGCGGCCTGCTCGACACCATTGAGGGCGGTGAGAAGGAGATGCTGGAGAAGCTCGTTGCGCTCGTGGCGCAGCGCGACCCGGACGTGATAGAGGGACACAACCTCTATGGGTTCGACCTCCCGTTTCTCGTTGCTCGCGCGGCGCGCCACGGAGTTCGTCTGGCGCTTGGCCGGGATGGCTCCGAGATGCGAATGGGCGCCGAGCGAAACTTCGCCGCCGGCGGAATCACCAGGCCGTTTACCCCAGCATTCATCCACGGCCGCCACATTATTGACACCTACCTGGCGCTCCAGCG
>VFKD01000511.1 GCA_009885735.1 bacterium | reverse complement strand
GCGGCGAGGCGCGAGTGGAGAATTCAATCTCCAGGGCAATCGAGACTGTATCTGCTTTCGAGAACGGTTCACTGGCCGATTCGCGTCACGCCTAACGCAGGATGGAGCAAGACCCGGCTCAAGCAGATGGCTGCAGAGTGTTTCAAAAGCGACTCGGAGGGTGCGGATCGACACGTAAGGCATGGCGAATCTCGCGGCTCCGCAGGGATTTGTCGCAGCATGGCGAACCCTTACCCTGTGAGACCTTCCGGCATCTCCAGCGAGATTGCCTCGCGCCTATCCTTGCTGGGACGGCCACCCCGGCTTGCAGCTCTGCTTAGGACTGCCGGTCTGCGTGTGAACGCTTAATCCGGCACAGGATCCGTTCGAATACGACTTCCGCGGTTCCGAAGATGTGTCCAGCATGAGCTCGAACACAGTCAAGTCGCTTTGCGACATTACAGTTCACCACGAGAGAAAGAGACGAACATGACGATACAGGAATATCAAGCACGCAAGACGGAACGAATTGCCATTGCGGTGTCGCACTATGTGGTAACGACACAGGCCGACAAGCTGGACTGGCGAGCTGCCACAGGCGATGAATCGTGTACGCGGTCGGTCCTGGAACAGGCGGCGGAGTGCGTGGCATGCAACCGGATGGTTGCGGGCATGTTGGGAGGCGGAGAGGAGCCTCAAGAACCGGTGAAGATTACCGACGCCGACTCTGCGAAAGCAGAGCTGCTGAGGAGCGCTGCAGAGGTGGCCGCCGTCATTCGCGCAATGCCGGATGAAGCGATGAACCAAACCTTCCGAACGACGTCCCTGACCATGACGGGCGAGGTGCTCATGGATATGCCGTATCGGAACATGACGTATCACGGCGGACAGATCAACTTCATCCAACTCCTGCTGGGCGACAAAGAGTTTCACACGGTTCCGGCCGCTTTCAAGTAGCACAGCTCGTTTTCTATCGACTCCAATGTAGCAAGCGCCCCGATGGGAACCTGTCCATGGTTTCAATGCTTTACGGGTCCGGCGCGACCGTCACATTGTTGAGCATGGCGGGCTGCGAAAGTCACTGGGCTCTCGCACCGCAATTGCTTTCAGTGCGGTTCGGCCGTCTTCGCGTGTGAAGTGTCGGCAGTAGGCTCGATGTGCTCCCACACGAAGGTAACCGATCCGTCCTCGTTCACCTGGTCCGCCAGGCGCAGAAACCCGCACTTGCGCAGAATGTGGTTTGAAACTTGGTTATCGGGATGCACCGTCGCGATTATCCGTTCGAGTCCCCATTCGCGGTGTGCATGAGCGCACGTGCCTGCCAACAGCTCCTGGGCAAGCCCGTTGCCGGAATACTTCGCGCGGACCACATACTTAATCTCGGGATCCGATCGGCCGCCGGGGTGGGTTAGCCCGACAAAACCTACGTGCTGGAGTGGTTCTCCAGACTCTACGACAAACAATCCGTATCCACGCCTCCGGTAGTTGTCTAGGGTGACATCGATCCAGCGCGAGCAGTCCTCTTGCGTGATTGCAGAGCCGTCGCCCACATAACGCATCAGTTCGAGGTCGCCATAGACTTCGAGCATCGAGTCATAGTCGGTCCGCTCAATGCGCCTGACCTGTAGCCGGTCCGTTGCAAAAACCATTTCGTCCTCCGCAGCGTCCGATGAGATCCGCATGGAATGCCTTCGCCCGGCGGTGCGCCCGACCGCATGAGAATGCCTAGATCACAGATTCCCAGGGTCGGCCATGTTCTGCCACGCAATTGTACTTCATACCCCACACGAGACGATCTGTAGATTTTCAAGGACATCGGCACGCGATGAGAGAACCAAGATGACACGGAGGCCGAGGCGTCGAGCGAACTCCGGTGGACCACATCGTTGCACTCAACAGCCACATGGAAAGATGGAGGACGAGCGCCCATGACCGATTACCTTAACCAGCCAGGCAGCTTCCCGGCCCATCAGGCGCCTTCCGGATACAACCCGGACGCCGCCCTGTTCGCTTTTGACAAGTTCCTCGTGAACCAGAAAGTGCTCAGCCTTAACAGCAAGTACTGCGTCTTCAACGAAGACGAGAAGCAGCTCTTCTATGTGGACCGCCCCGCACTGAAGGTGAAGGCGCATGTGGGCATCTATACGGACGACTCGAAGTCAAAGATGGTGCTCAATCTGGTTCAGGACTCTGCGCTTACTATTATAAACAGTTCGTTTACTCTATTTGATGAGAGTGGAAAACCAATCGCGTATTTCAAGCGGCAGGGGTGGAAGTCCATGCTGCGGCGAACTTGGAAAATACTGGACGCGACCGGAAGCGAGATTGCAATTGCGGAGGAGGACAGCTTGATCAAAGCAATCCTGCGACGATTGCCACTTGTGGAGATAATCGGCGACCTGCTCCGAACGAACTTCGTCATAACGCGAAATGGCAATGTGATTGGCGAGTTCATCCGGCGGTTCACCCTTGGCGACAAGTATGTGCTCGACCTGACGCAGGATAGGGCTCGCACACTGGACCGTCGAGTGGCAGTCGCGCTCGCGATATTGCTGGACACTGCGGAGTCGCGATGAGTGAGCGCCTTGATGGAAGTTTAAAGAGCAGGGAACAAGGGCGACCGCTGAAGGGGCTAGCTTGAAGATCGGACTGAAGGACCTGGACGGAACAATCGGCGCCATGCTGAAGGCTCGTATTGCAAATGTGCAAGGCCCTCAGGCCGCTCAGGCGGCCGACGCTGGGCTTCGCGAGGCGATGAATCGTCGCTACAAGGGCATGGGTTGGGAATTCGCCGGAAGAGTGATTTCGACGATATGCGTTGGGATTGTCAGCGGCATCACTGTTGGGGCCGCGATTGGGCCCACTGGGGCCATGGTCGGCCTTGGCATGGCCGGTGCCTACGCCGGTGGAATGGGGTCGCTGTTCTACCATATGTTCCGTTACACGAGAACCAGTTGGTCCGACATTAACGCCGGGGAGCTTCGTGCCGCGGCTCAGGCAGCAGTTCTCTCCACGGCCGAACGCACCTACGTGGAGATCGTGGCATCCATCCTCGAAGCCGGCGACACCTTCAGCGACGAGACCGGGCGAGACCTCCTGCAGACACTCGGTGCAGTGCTCGACCACGCCCGATACCTAGACAACCGGCTTGACCGTCTTCGGAAGGCCGCGAGCACCGAATCGCTGTCAGACCTGGAGGAGGAGAGGAAGCGCTTGGCCGAGCGCGTGACCGAAAGTGGTGATCAGCAGGCGCGCGATGACCTCAGCAACTCCCTTTTGATGTGCGAGGAGCGACTAAAGAACGCGCGCGCGCTCGAACCCGCCATTCACCGAATGGATGCCCAGCGCGAAGTTCTTCGACAGACGCTTCTTTCTATCCAGGCAACAGTGGTCCGCCTGCAGGCCGCGCCGGAGGCAGCGAATCCGCCCGACATCCATGGTATTCGCTTGGCCGTCTCAGAGCTGACGGTTCAGACTCGCGCAGTCGAAGAGGCCGTGCAAGAGGTGTTGGCCGTCACGTCTGGATAGTCATGCCGGCAGCCTCAACCACCGAGGACCATCTGCATATCTGAAAGGACGATCCCATGGACATGCGCACCGCCCTGAAGGAACAGCACCATGCCGGCCTCGCCATGCTGCGAGAGTGCGTGGAGGAGTGCCCAGACGACCTCTGGACCGCTGGCACGCACCCGCGACAATTCTGGCGAATTGCGTTCCATGCGGCCTTCTTTACGCACCTCTACCTGGGCCAGAACGAGTCAGCCTTCGCGTCTCCGCCGAGCGACTTGGCAGTTGCCCGCAGGGAAGAGGGCAAGAGGCTGTGGACAGATCCAGGCGATCTCGAGCCCTATGAGATGCCGGAGGAGATCGTGCCTTATTCGCAGCAGGACATCGAGGAGTACATCGGCTTCGTCGACACGCTCGTCGATACCACCGTCGATGCCCTCGACCTCTATTCATCTGAGACCGGCTTCGTGTGGTACAAGAATATGAGCAAACTCAGCCACGAAATGATGAACCTTCGTCACCTTCAGGGTCACGTCGGCCAATTATCGGAGCTGCTTATGGCGGTGGGGATTGATATCGATTGGGTCGGCAAGGCAGCTGACCTGCGGGATTCATCCTATTGAGCGACGGGCGACGCAGCCTCCGCTCGCCAGACCTGCCGTTCCCATTGCCAAAGAGGGAAGGACCTGCCAAATGCCTGAAATCCTTGCGTCTACCTTCGTGCTCGCGGTCAACGACCTGGGTGAATCGAGGAAGTTCTACATTGAGAAACTCGGTTTTGCCGAAGACCTCTGTGTCGACGGGTGGTCCTTCCTGAGTCGCGGCGCCTGCAAGCTGCGCCTTGGCCATTGCCCCGATGCAGTGCCGATGTCGAAAGCTCAGGACCACTCTTGGTTTGCCTATCTGCACGTCCAGGACGCATGTGGTTTGTACGAGGAGATAGTTAAGAATGGTGTGGCGATTTGGCACAAGCTCGCGGACAAGCCCTGGGGAATGCGCGAGTTTGCTGTGGTTACGCCAGACGGTCACAGAATTGTGTTTGGAGAACGATTGCCTGTTCAGACCGACCCGAGGAGCGAAAGCTAGACGGCCAAGCCGATCGCGCTGCAGCAGACACTTACTCTGAGGTTTGCCGAAATGCGAAAGAAGCGCAGTCCGCTAGATACCGAGATATTCGTGCACTGGGACGAGCTTGCCTTTCGCGACGGAGGCTTCGCCGCTGGGCCGTGCTCGGAGGACGAGTACATTCGTCGGTGCCGAAGCCGCCAAGGTGAGTGGCAGGCATTGCTCGACCGGGCGTATCTAGACGGTCAATGGATTGCCGACTTGTTTGTTGCGTCGACCCTGTCGGGCAGCCTCTGGTTTCAGCACATGGGCCTGTGCGAGTACGAAAGCGCGGAGCAGGACATCTTGAGACTCCTCACGCACCCGGAGTCTCCCAACGCTGACAGATCCGACAAAGCCGAGTGGCCCATCATGCTCCAAGTCGCTCGGCTGGCTCAAGGGGATCAGGATGGTCCACCACAGGAGCTTGCAGCGCACATCGAGGCAGGTCCATACCGGCCAGGGATGATGGCAAGCCACGTGTGGTGGCTAATGAGGTCATTGCTCGCGGACATGCCGCAGGAGTCGGAAGTGAGCGACTCGATGCGAGATTTGGCCCGATCCATGGCAGAGGCAAAGCGCGCGTCGAAGAGGCGAACCTCGGCTTGCGCCGGTGCGAGAACTGTCGAGGAACTGACGACTGCGCTGGAGGGCGTGTTCTAGTGCGGAAGGTGAACGAAAAGTGGCAAAACTGCGAATATTGTCTGCTCGTTCGTGAAAGTTACTGCTCGCCCAATCACGTGGTTAGGTCGGGAACAACACACTTCACGACTCGCAGGAAGCGGGCCAGATTGTTCGGCGTATCATCTCCGCCGTGCTGAGGTGAATCCTTGTGTTCTACGTGGACGAACGGTTGAGGAAGGTATCTTCCGGCTTGACGCTCACTGATCCGACATCAATTACCGGCGAGGCCCTTAGTTCCTCACCGACACGTTCCGCATCTGCAAGGTTGCGGACCCAGACCACGACCCAATAGTCTCCGTCAGGTTGGACCTCCAAGTACGGGTTCTCCACACCAGCCACGCCTCCGGCGCTAAACCTCGCCCGAAGGTCATCCCATACCTTCGATCTCTCTGCGTCGCTGGTTTCACTCCGGAAGCGAAAATCTACGGAGTACGGAGCAAGGGGTAAAAGCAGGACCGTGAGGTGTTCGGACTTTTGAATCTCGTTCTCTACCTCCGCGAGGGTCTCATAGTACTCGAAGCGTTTGCACGGTTGTGCGCTCGGGCGAACCGGAACATACCACCAATCCTGGTCCTGGCGGACTCCGTCCGGGACAACGTCAAGCGTCACCCCGCCGGGATGGCGGCTTTCCAACAACCTGCGAACGGCGGCAATTACCGTTGTCCGGTCTGCAACGGTCTGGTTATTACTCACTGTTTCTAGCTCCTTAGCACAGCTCTTGCTGTATGCCAACCGCACCCCGAATACAGTCACGCGCGATCTTCTCGTCCACCACTTCGCGAGGCCGATAGTCTGCACCCTCACGGATTAGGCGCAGAGTCTTCAGAAGCGTCGAGATTCTGTCCTTCTTGACTTGAGGTAGTGTCAAGTTATTCTGAACGTATACTGGAACCTTCTGATGCGTGGGATTGTTCCATCCATGGGAGAAGGTGGTGAGCGCCTTCACAATTTCGCTTGTTGCCGCGCAATAGGCCGAGTAGTAAGTCCGGCTGACGCACCCTCGGTAGTCTCCTTCTCGGAGTAGGATTTCAGCGCCCCGCAAGGCTTCCTCACTCATCTCGCGCCAAGTTGTCAAATGGCCCTCTCCCTGTGGATCGTCACCTGGCATTATACACTGACTGCAGGCACGAGGCAGATTGTTGCTGTTGCATTCCCGATTTCTGGTAGAATGCGAAGTCCTCCGCCCTGTCCTTTGCTGGAGCTTCGCTGGCTTACGTGCCTCCTAAGCGCGGACTGCCATTAACACGCACTCGGCGGTCTAGTCCCGAGGTCCGTGGTACCATCAAGAATCATCTGTTTGGCCAACTCAATAGCCTTCAAGTGGAATTCGTCCGATGGGGCGGAGAGGGCAACTGCATACGAGGTGTCGAGGAACACCTCAGCTAGTCGGGGCATCGTCTTCCCCATACAAATAGCGGTCTAGGTTCCTAGACCAATCGGGAGGACCTTCCAAGTTCATCGACATTGCCGTTCGGAGGAAAGAATGCGGCTCGCCTGTCTTCGCCGGGATGGGCTCCACAGTCAAGCGTACGCGAGTGTTGGCCTCAAGGGAAAGGGGTTCGTCGGGTCGGAGTACGGTACCGTCGTATACGGCTTCGAGTGTCTGCACCATGGGTTGAATCCTTCGCGTACGATGAGTTCACAAGGTGTGATCTCTTCTGTAGTATAGCCATTAACGCACATAGACGCAAGACCAGCGCTATTCCGCCGTAACAGCGCCATTCCGGCTTAGGTTGTGGAGGCAGCCCTTGCCACCGTCCGGATATTGGTGTCGATGCCAGGCTCAACCCGAATACTGGTCGCCGAGCAGTAGTTCATGAAAGCTCGAAGTGCTCGCTCCAACTGGCCGTAGAACTTCGGTCCTGGGTCTTCAGGCTCGAAGTGCCAACGGCGCAGCTCAAGTACGCCTTCCCTGCACCAGAACTCTGCTCTGGCAACGAGAGACTCTCCGAACAGGACGGGCAGGACATAATAGCCCCACCTCCGCTTGGCCTCTGGCACGTAGACTTCCCACACATACTCGAAGCCAAATAGATGCGCGATCATCTTGCGATCCCACATGAACTGATCAAGCGGTGCAATGAACACGACTCTCGGTTCCAGCGACGGCTGGTCGAACAGGGTGAGGAAAGCCGGTGTCGCGTGAGCCTTCACGCCCTCCACATCCACCGGCACGATCTCGCCTCGCTCAACCAACTCCGCAATCGCCTCCCTCTTGCCGTAAGCCAAGACTTGATTCGACCACACTTCGGGCGGAGCGGCGGGCCGAACGATGCCCATCGCTCGGTGCCGCTCCAAGACGAGTTCGCGGACGGCATTCTTGGCGTCAAGCAGCGGCCGGCTAAGCAGTTCACTCGGGACTACGCGCTCGGTCAGGTCGTAGACATGTTGCCCGTTCTTGCGTCCGGCCGTCATGATTACTCCAGAGTGCCACAGGGCGCGCAGCACCTGCTTGGTGACGCTGGGCCCGAACCAAGACCCCTTCCACTCCTCCTTGCGCTGTTGGAACTCGAAGTCCTTCGGCATGAGTGGGCCTCGATCGGTGATCTCGTTCAAAATCAATTCGACCGCCTCTTTGTGGTCCTGGAATATCTGCTTCTCAAACGATCGACGGTGTACGGTATAGATATACCTACGCAGGGGCCAACCAGCGAATGGCACCAACGAGGCCATCTTGTCCCAGCCGTCGTAGACCAGGTGGTCATCATAGGCGAGGCGTTGCCAGTGCCCAATCCGGTAGCCTGGAACTCTTGCCTGGAGGACTAGATCATGGTTGCAGCCGACCGGCGCAATCGGGTCGAACTGGATGCTGCGAAGCCGGTCGAATGCGTCGTATTGGGATGCGCACGGCGCGAAGTGGTGGCGCACCATCGCGCGGCGAACGTCGGCCTTAGTCAGGCCAATTGGTGAGGACATCACTGGTTGCGCCGCTGGACATTGTGGAGGTTGCCGCCGAACATGCTAGTCAGGCGCCGGTTATCGAGAGGCTGAACAGCCGACTGAGGAGGACTGCCTGTCCGCCGTGATAAGCCTCGTGCTGTATTACGTGCCCGAGCACCCAACGCAAGGTTCGAGGGTCACCGTCCCAGTCCAGCTTCGAGGAGTCCGCCGCCGGCCACTTCTTGATACTTTCTAGTGTCCTGGCGCGAATGCGATCGTGCAGTTCGAAATACCACGAGAGCGGCTGCCTCGGGGGTGCGGGCCAACTCCAAGCATCCACGTCGGTCTCCTCCACCATGAGGAGCTTCCTCTCATCGGGGTCCCAGGGCAGGTCGAGTGCGAATTTCTCGAACCAAAAGACCTCAGCCATGGCGATGTGTAGGATGATTGCCCCGATGCTGTGCATACTGGGATGGGGTTGCCAGACCACCGCGTCTTCGCTCAGGTCCGGGTCGAGCTCCAATCGCCATTCTCTCGTTCCGTCCTGAAGAATTGCACAGAGGAGACCGTACGGCTCCTTGTATCCAGGCAGAGGTTCCGCGTCGATAAGCACTGATGTAGGTCCTTTCTATTCGGAGGCGGCGGCGCTGGTTGGACTTCTGCGAACGACTCAACCCGTGGTGTATTCGGCACTGTGATGTACGAGCCGCTTCCCCAAGCCAACACCTCGATGAAGGGGAAGTACGGCCATGACGCCAAGAATTCCTCCGGCGCAGGTCGCCACGCTGAGTTGCAATGCATCGGTACTCTCTGGTTGGTGTCTTCGCGGCGTGTTTGGTGGCCCGGAGTAGCAAGCACCGTGAGCAACCACCCGTATCGACCGTACGTTTGCAGCCGACAGAGGACTAGCCGTCATTGCAAGTCGCGATCAGGTTCCCGGTATCCGTCTGGAACACACCGCACTGTTCACCCTGGGAACATATCCTGCTTGAATCTCTTGGCAACCGAGTGTATACTCAGCATGTCACGAGCATCGTAGCACTTCAGCGTGTTCATCACACTTAGCTAGTAGGAAGGACCACTCCCATGAAGAAGAACATCTCCAACGGCGCAGCAGGCGCAATTATTGCTGTTGTGGTCGTCATCGCACTCGTCGTTGGTTTTCGCCTCCTGCGCGACCCTGCGGGTTCGTTGGACGGACAAATGCCGCCCCAAATGCCGCCCGATGTCGCAGCCGAGTTCGGCAGGCGCATGAGCCAGGTCAAGATGCCTATCACGCCAGGCGCTCCGTTGCCGGGAAAGACAGGCGCAGTACAGGGAAAACCAACCGAAGCCAAGCCCGCCAAATAGGCGAGCGGCTGCAATAGGACTCGGGCATTGGTGGTGGCAGCGAGCGGGACGGCCAGAAGGCTACTCGGCTCGCCCACCCTCAAACACGACTCCGCATCATCGCTTCGCGTGCCACTTCTGGTCTATGCCCGCCTCTCTCCAATCTTAACTGGCATCTTCTCCACACGAGCCAGCCTAATGGTCTGGGCTTCAGCCCTCAGCACGCATATCGGCTCCAAGCCGGTACAATGTCGTAGGAGGTGGATCCTCATGAGCGAAGTCGTTCGTGAGATAGAAGGCGACTGGGAGGTCGTCCGTAGGCAGGATGCGTACCTGTCTGGTAAACGTGTTCGCCTACAGGTTTTGCGAGATTCGACTGCTGACGCAGCTGCCGAACTGCGTTCTCTGTTGAAGGATACGCAAGAGTGTACGGAGCCTGTTACCGACGCCGAAATCGACCATGAGGTTAAGGCTGTACGGAACTGTCGATAGTGCGGATCGTAATCGACACAAGTGTTGTGGTTTCTGCGGCGATTCGAGACCGCGAGCCGGAAGAGCTTCTGTTGCTGGTCGTGGATCGCACAGATTGGCAGTGGCTTGCAACATCTGAGATACTGGCCGAATACTTGGTGGTGCTCGGGCGCGCGAAGTTTGCCCTTACCGACGAGATCCAAGCGCGGTGACGCAATCTCTTCGACGCAGCAACGACCCTTGTCGAAGCAGACATCGACGTACAGTTCCCGCGCGATCCAAAGGACAAGCCGTTCCTAGAATGTGCGGTCGCAGCCGGCGCTGATATTCTCGTGAGTGGCGACAGTGATCTGCTCGATCTACATCACATCGGCTCAACCCAAATCCTCTCTGTTCGTGATGCCTTACAAGAACTCCGCGTACGGCAGGATGCGTAGAAACCTCACGCGCCTATGCAGTCATACCGCCTTTCACACACGGGCCGGCGCTAGGTTAGAATGCAGTTGGCGTCTTCGCGAGTGAGCGTTGGGAAGCACAAATGAAATGTACTTAGCGCCCTTCGGATCATCTGCGGGACTGCGGCTAACTCTGGGATATCGAACGCGAACGATCGGCCCCTGGTCAGCGCTTCGTGTGCCACTTCTGGTCTATGCCCGCCTCGAGGAGTCGGTCGCGAAGCTGCCCGGCGTGCTCCTGGATATGGCGGAGGTTGAGAAGGACGTGGTCCAACTTTGGAATCTTGTACCAGTTAATGCCCGACTCAGGTGAACTCAGGTCGATCTTGTCGAGCTGGGGATCAACAATCGCGTCAACGATTTCCCAGTAGGTCAGCATCTCGTCCTTGGAATAGGGCGTCGCGTCGATCCTCTCCCGTTCCTGGTCGCTCTCGACTTCATCCCGGTGATGCTCCCAAGGTACGAACTCTTCGTCGCGGACCTGCAGGTAGAGGTCGGCGTAAAAGAGTGTGTGGTAGGCGAGCCGCCAGAAACTCCGAGGCGGAACTCCTCCCAGCCAAATGGACTCTGGACATTCCGTGATCGCTCCCTTCAGCATGTCGAGCGCGGCGTGGAATTGGCCCTTTAAGGCTGGTTTGAGATAGTCCATGGGTTGGTATCCTGCCTCGCAGGCATTGTTGTGCTTCCTACGGCGTGGGCGAGGCGTGCCCAACTTCCCATTGCAACACGGGTCCATCAAGCACGAGTGTTATGTGATTGATTACGTTTCTACCCAGGATTCCCCACGGGTTCCGGGTCAGGAGGAACTGCCCTCGGAATGTCTTTCCTACGAAGGTGAGTTCGGCGCTACCTGCTGGCGATACGGATATTGAGTCGTTGAATCCCACCATTTCGTACATGTAACCTTCGTCACCAGTCAGCCCCAATTGTTGTGAGACCTGCTCGGGCAGCAGCGTAGCATCAGCGCCAGAGTCGATCAGCATCCGAACATCCTTCACAGTCTCCCCACTTGACGGATTCCGGATCGTGACTGAGGCGACTGGAGCAGGTGGATCGAACAGGACCCGGTCATACGCGGGCATCGGACGCATCCACGACCTGCATCACGAAATCGGGCACCTGCTCGGGATGAGCCAGTCGCGGACTCGCTAAGCGAATCGCGGGCACCGATTCGAAGCCCGGTATAACGACAAAAACCCGTGTGCTCTCCGGAACGTTGATGTTTCTGGGCAACTTGATTTGACCGTTCTCAACGATGCCTTCCAGCGTGGTGACGTTACCAACCATCCTGTTCCTCCTGTCGAACTGAACCATCGGGCCGATTCGCATTCTTCGCAACTCGATACAATGTTATTATAACATGCCGCCCAGGTCGCATCTTGAAGAGAGCCATGACGGCTAGTCGCAATCCGTCCAGCAGCGCCTACGTTAGGGAGGAGGCAGTGCAAACGCGATGTATCGCTGGCCCTTCGGATCGTTAGCCCGACCCTTGCTTCCCTCGGCGCAGACCACCACAAACTGTCGCCCGCCTGCCATGTAGACTGCCGGAGTTGCGTTGGCAGAAAATGGCAGAGTTGCCTCCCAAAGGAGCTTGCCACTAGCTTTGTCGAATGCTCGGAGCTTGCGATCGTAGTTCGTGGCAGCGATGAAGAGCAACCCGCCAGCAGTGACCACGGGGCCGCCATAGCTCTCACTGCCCGTCTCCTTCATGCCCTTTTCCGCCAGTTCCGGATATTGTCCAAAGGGAATCGTCCAGGCATATTTGCCGGTATTCAGGTCGATAGCATTGAGCGTGCCCCATGGGAATCCGACCGCAGGATAGCCATCAGGGTCCAGGAATTTGCGGTAGCCTGTAAACCGATAATCAAGCGTCACCGCTGCAGCTTCGTCCGATTCAATGGGCTTGCTCACTCCACTCAGGGTGTATTGCGACACAGCCTTCACTTCGTCGTCGGACAGGTTCGGGAAGCCCGGCATGCGTCCCGCTCCCTGGCGAGTAATCCGGATAATGGCCGCCAAGTCCCATTTCGGGCCCATGTTGACCAGTTTCGGAAGCTGTGGCGGGGATCCGGCTAGGGTGTCGCCGTGGCAGTTGGCGCAGTTCTGCAAATAGAGCTGTCGAGCGGACTTCGCCCCTTCGTTCTTCACCAGGCTTGAGGTCCAGGCCATCTCATTTGCGTTCACATAGATGAGCCCTGTCTCCGGGTCGAAGGCAGGACCGCCATATTCAGCTCCGCCGTCGAACCCTGGGTAGATGATCGTCTCCTGCCCAGCTCGGAATGGTACGAACTGCGTGCCGCCATGAAACGTTCGAAATCGCTCTACTGCCCATCGGTTTGCCTCCGGAGTGCGAGTAGTCAACATGTCCGCGGTCAGGGCCTGTCGGGAGAACGGAGCGGGCTTCTTGGGAAGCGGCTGGGTTTTGGCGGTCACCTCACCGGGTACATCGCTTGGCGGGTACTTGCGATACTCGATAGGGAAGAGCGGCTTGCCGTTCTTTCGCTCGAAGACATAGACGTGTCCGGATTTGGTGGTCTGGGCCACTGCGTCCACCATCTTCCGGCCGCGTTTCACGCGAACCAGGGCGGGCTGAGACGGAAAGTCCCGGTCCCAAATGTCGTGCTTCACCGCCTGGAAGTGCCACACGCGCTTGCCGGTATTCGCGTCAAGCGCGAGGAGTGTGTTGGCAAAGAGGTTGTCGCCTGCGCGGTCCGCCCCATAGAAGTCGCTAGCCGCCGAGCCGGTCGGTACAAACACCAGTCCTCGCTGCGAGTCCACGGTCATCCCAGCCCAGTTATTTGCGGCGCCGGAGACCTTCCATGCCAGCTTGGGCCATGTCTTGTATCCAAACTCGCCAGGATGCGGAATTGTATGAAACGACCAGCGCATTTGGCCCGTACGGACGTCGAATGCGCGGATATCGCCAGGGGTTGCAGGCAGCCCCTCCGATGCCCGGCCGCCCACTATTAAGAGGTCCTTGTAGATGACACCGGGTGTGGTCAGGATGATAGACTGCTTTGCCGGGTCGCGGCCCAAGCCTTCATGCAGGTCGATTCTTCCGTTCACGCCAAAAGTCGAAACCGGCTTGCCAGTCTCAGCGTCCAGCGCGTAAACGAAGTGCGTAACCGCCGCGAATACGCGGCGCTCGCTCCCCTCGGTCCAATAGGCAACCCCGCGATTCGCCCCGCGCCCGACAATGCCGGAATCGAATCGCCAGTTCTGTTTCCCCGTAGCAGCATCCAGGGCCACGACTTTGTGGGTTGGAGTAACCGCATAGAGAACACCGCCTGCAACGAGCGGCTGGGTTTGAGTTCCCCCAGGCCCCTCGCCGGAGTCATAGGTCCACGCGACCTGCAGTTGGGAGACGTTCGAGCGGTCTATCTGAGTGAGGCTCGAGTAGCGGATTGCGTCGGCGCCGCCACCGTATGCGGGCCATTCGGAAGAATTCGCCGGTTGCGGCGGGACACTCGTGGCCTGGGTCGCCACGGTGTGGCGAGACGCCAGCAGCAATAGACCTGTCACCACGGCGGGTATCCAAAGAATTGGTCGCATCAGAGTTCCTTCACTTGGTTGGCATAGTGTCGGCACAGTCTCACTCAGGGGCGAAATTCCCCTGCTCAAACTATGTCATTATATAGCAGGTGAGCGGGCGGGTATGGGCATTGGCGGGGCCTGTCGGCGCAGATCGGCAAGTGTAGCGCCGCCTTTGAGGCCGAACCCTATTTGAGAGTCTTGATTCGTATCGACTTGTAGTGCGTCTCGGACCCAGGATCGTGCCCCTGCAGAGCGATAGTGCCCATAGCTATCACCCGTTGAGAGTGATTCTTCGGAGGGATGAAGCCCTCGGGTTGGGTCCATTCCGTCGTCGTCTTGCCGTCCACCTTCAGGGTTACCTTCTTGCCGCGCACAATGATCTCGTACTTGAACCAGACATTGTCCTTTGCCGGCGCATCGCCGACAACGTCTTGAATATCGTAGAGCCCGCCCGTGCGCTTGTTGTCGCCATGGGAGTTGTTCACCTGGCACTCGAAGCCAAGGTCCGGCCATCCGGTGTCCTGATAGACGGTGTGAAAGTAGATGCCGCTGTTGGCCTTAGGTCGAGTCATCACTTCGGCTATCAGGTGAAAGTCCGTCCACTGATGGTCCTGGACCGGCCCCACGTAGAAGAGATGCGCGCGGGGGCCGTGAACCACCAGGCTGCCCTTCTCAACCTTGAAGGTATCGGGCGTGTCGGACACTTTCCAGCCATCCAGGTTTTTACCGTTGAACAGGCTATAGAATCCATCTCTGTCCGGTTTGGGCACGGCGACCTTGTCATCAGCACCAACCGATCCACAGGCGAGCGCCGCAGCCGCCGTCCAGCCAGCCAATACCAGCCGAGTCTTCATCGCTTCACTCCGATTTAGGACGCAGGCTCGATCGAGCACACAGGGTGCGTCCAATGGTCATTTTCTCGTGTTAGGTTACCCGTCGAGGACGGCATTCTTGCTGCAGAGTGACAAGTGCGGGTTCGGGTGAGGTCGAGATTCCGCTGCGGCGAAGCGTTGAGACGCAATAGGTCTCTTGGGTCCGAGGACATGATGTTGCTGTGTCAATTCTTGACATCGCGTCCATCCTCCGCATTCGGCAACGTCTTGGCCAATGTCAGGCTGAGCAAAGCCACAGACGTATCGTGGTGCGTAACAACGGCCGACGGTCCGCTCACCATGACAGTAATACACCTATTCTCAGCAACGCAGGAAGGAGTGAGAATCCGTTCAGAGGGACTCTCTGAGGAATATTCTGGGTTTCGGTATCACGTACAAATCGTAGGTCTGAGGCGGAGCCTCGGTAGTTCTTCAATGCCTCTCCGGTGCAGATGATCCCGTCGTGCGACCACACCGGGACGCCGCCCGGGTTCGAGGCCTTTGCCCATTTCGACTCCTCGACCACTTCGGGGTCGGCTTGGTTGATCAGGACGCGGAGCTGGCAGAGCGTCCGGAGGCGCCAGTCGTCCAGCTCCTTTTCCCTCGCATCAATCACATTGGAGCAAGCGCCTCTTCCTACCGCTTCCCTCCGTTGGCTTCTTCTCACGGCTGCTGCCGCTCGGCCGCTACTAGAGTATCGCTAGTCAGCATTTGGTGCTCCGGAACGTGCGGGTTTAGCTTTCTTCGGTTCGAGCTTCTTGTGGTGGACATCGAGCACGAGCGTGCGCTCTGTGCCCTTGTGGGACCAGTCGCGATGGCGCATCGTCCCGTCCTTCTCGAAGTCGAAGCGCACGACGTGAGAGACGACTCGGTCACCCTCGTATCCCTTCAGGTCAAGCCGCAGGGAGCCGGCTTTGAGTACAGTCACGTCGCCCTCGTACACGCCGCCCAGGTTCGACAGGGCGAGACAGCGCAGCGCGTTGGTTCCGGTGTGGTGGTAGAAGTACGCATCGAGCAGGTGCGTGGGGTTGCCGTCCCCGACCTTGGTTAGCGCAATCGTGCGAGCATAGATCGCGTCGGCATGCGGAACCCACTCGAACGTTGTCTGGATGTGGAACGTACCTCCGGCGGACCCTACCCAGTCGCCCTTGGCGTCCCCTTTGGCTTCCCAAGCGTGGTGCAGGAGCGATTTGAATGCCTTCAGGTGCTCCGATGGTTTCGGTGCCTCTGCGGCGGCGGGCGGGCGGGGCGCAGCGGCGCCCTTGGAACGAATATGGTCCCACTCGTTCATCCACTTGAGGCCTTCCGGGCCAGTCGCCTCCAACAGTACATCACGGTACTTGTCGGGACCGGCGAAGGTCCAGCGCAGGCCCATCCTGCGGCGACCGCCGGTCTGGTAGAGGTCGTAGACGCCGTCCGCTGTATCACCCTCGAACTTGATCGTGCCTTCACTCACGCCTCGCGCGAACGTGCTCACGCCCCAGAGGCAGACCTGCCTGCGATCTGGGTGCCAGAAGAAGCATCGCATAGCGCGCCACGGGGCGCCGTCCGCGCCGACCCCATTGGTCACCGCGCGAATCGAGTGCCGGCCCGGCCCCCAATGCCAGGTGTCGAACATCAACCCCATCATTCCCGGAGCCGTCAGTTTCCAGTCTCCAGACACCAGGCGCGCGAAGGGCGCCATGGGGTTGGCGACCTTGGCGGGCGTTGGCTTCTGCGCCGGCTTGTCGTCCGGGCTTTTCTCCTGCAGGGCCGTGCATGCGGCTAGCGCGGCGATGAGAGAAAGCACGATAGAGGTGTAGTGGTGTAGCATAGTTCGGCGCGGTAGGCTTCCTTCGTTCGAGCCGCACTTTGAGGCAAGGGGCCTAGTTCTGCGCGATCACGGTCAGAGTGGCCATCCAGTTCGTGGTCGTAACATTGTTGCCCACACCCGCCTCGTCGATTGAACTCCCTGCTGAGGTTGCAGAACGCCTCCACCGCTCGCGGAGCTTCGTGGTCTGGCCGATGCGATAGTCAATGTGCGTGAACCGATACAACACGTCGGGAAATCCAAGTGGCTGGCCACTCGGGTCGTCGAAGCCGCAGAAGGGCGAATTCTACCTCATGGCCTTGCGCCCGCTGCAAGTCAGGCATAGTTGAAGGGCAGCCCGTCTGGGACATTAGGGCCCACCTCAGAATAGGCCCTCTGTTCCGCGGTGGCACGGCGGGAATAGGCGGAGACCGTAACAGCCGAGTCGCCGGTAATCTCGACGTCCGCCAGGGCTCGCTCGAACAGTACCTTCCCCTTGGTCAGGATTTCGCTGAAGAAGTCGTCTCCCAGACTCAGGCGCTCTCTAAGCTCAGCCGGCGTGTACACCAGGATATGCATGGGGAGGAAGCGGACCTCCGCCTCGTCGGCGACATCAATCATCCGCTGCACCATGGATGCCTTGGAATCCATAACAACCAGGAGATCGACATCGCTATATACGTGCGGTTTTCCCCATACATACGATCCGAATAGGATCACCTTATGCGGGTGGAACTTCTCCACGATCCGGTGTGTGATGTCAGCCAGAAGCTCGTCGGTCACTTCCGGGCGCAGATCGTCCCACGTCGGTCTTTGAGCTTGCGGTTTTCTGGTTGTGGTTGCAGCCATAGGTCGCCTCGTCGTTGCGTAGACAAATCATACCTTAAGTCACACTGCGGTGGATGAGCATTCGGCCCGAGTTGGCGAGCACGAGGCGCTTTGGGTATTGGCCGGAACCCCCTCCGCATACTCGGCCAGCTCAGTTCCTCCCGAGTCCAATGGGATGCGGAGCATGGACGCGCCGCCCTCTACTTCGACCGGCCCTCCTATCGATACCATGACTGCTGACCTCTACTTTCATGTGGGGCGAGTAGGGCGAGTAGGATGTGTAGGCGTTGTAGGGCGAGTAGGTCGGGTCCTAAGGTCGCTCGTCCCTTCGCTTCTTCCGTTCCCGATAGAGCTTCTCGGTGAACCCTCCTTCGTTTAGGAAGTCTTCCCCGTACCGCTTCATGAGTCGCCTCAGGAGGAATGTGCATTGGTTGATAGGGCAAAGCATTGTGTTGGCGGCGGTTTCGAGGGTCTTCTGTTCGATATAGGGCTTGTAGGTTTCGTAGGACTTGTGGGGTGTGTAGGTTAATTTTCGAATGAACCTGGCTTTTGGGTGGTCTTTGCTCCAGAGTTCGAGACCGTTCTGCCTGAGGAAATCCTCATAGTCCTGGAGCAGTTCTTCTTGGCTTGCCAGGGCAACTCCGATCAGCTTCAGCTCCATCTTCTTCGATGCAGCGGCGAAAACACTGCCTTCAACGATGTTCTGCTTCCCGCTTCGGGCTGCCTGAATCATTTGGTCCACCGTTCGAGACCTTGGCGGAATGGCCCATTAACGAAGGCGGCGGTCCCGTCGTAGATAAACTCCGCGACTTCGTATGCTCGCAGCCCCCGATATCCGCCATAAGGGCCGATCAGGCCGGGTTCAGGCATGATCGTAGCTTACCTGTCTAATGGGTGGGGCATGTGGGGCTTATAGGTCGGGTAGGACCTGGTGCAGGAGCGTCATACTTGCCCTTCTCGCCCCACATGACCTAAGTGCCCTACCTAATCCAACCATCAGGGGCATCGCTTTCCCGCTGCGAGCATCGCGCAGGCCTCCT
The DNA here is from genome assembly GCA_009885735.1 of bacterium. Taxonomy (GTDB): domain Bacteria; phylum Armatimonadota; class Chthonomonadetes; order Chthonomonadales; family CAJBBX01; genus VFKD01. The sequence goes on along the minus strand of VFKD01000511.1, from coordinate 2,382 downwards.
CGATCCGGCCCTTTCGCGTATCCGGATTTGCCGAGTCCTCTACCCACTCCGTAAAGTCCCTTTTCTCATTCGCAGTGAGATTGCTCCACTGGGCCTTCGCCATCGGGGCGGTGCCGAGGGCTTTGTAGAGGTCCATAGGCACGACTGCATAACAGCAGGGGCGGCGCTTGCCCGCAGCGAGATTCTCGCAGCATCTCGCGATCCGGCGTCTGCGCGTCTCGGCCTGTTTAGCCTCGTTGATCCAGCCCATGAAGTCCCGGCGCGCGATCGGCGTGAGGTCTCTCCAAGCTCTCTCTGCCACTGGGACAGCCGCGAGGGCTTCGCGAAGATCCGCCGGCTCACCAGGCTTTGTTTCCTTTTGAATTGGCACAGGATTCATTTGCTTCATTCTACACTCAATACCTTGGCGTTTGACGCTGAACTGCTCGGCATACTCCGTGCCGGCCCTCGTAGCAACGCATGACCAGTGCAGCATGCGCGGAGCCTCTACCTAGAGCCGTTCTTGCGTATAGTTCAGCAGGCGGCTGCCACATCCTGCCGTGGCTCCGACCGGGAGCTAGGAGCCGAAGCGCTGTGACGCGAATAGAGTTAGATACGATTGGGAATTAGCCCTCCCCAGGTAGTCCAGGTCGCGACACAGAAGCATTCAACGAAGAGGAGCGAACGATGAGCAAGAGTAACCGAGGCGAGCAGCCAGAAGGCTTCACCGACGAGGAACGAGCCGCGATGAAGGCGCAAGCCCAGGAGCTGAAGGCGAAAGCACGCACGAACAAGAACAAGGCGGACGGCGAGAGCGACCTGCTCGCAAAACTCGCCGAGATGCCGGAACCGGACCGCACCCTGGGTGAGCGGCTCCATGCGATAGTCAAAGCAAAAGCGCCGGCCCTTGTTCCGAGAACCTGGTACGGGATGCCCGCCTATGCCAAGGACGGCAAGGTCGTCTGCTTCTTCCAGGGCGCACAGAAGTTCAAAACGAGGTACTCGACGTTTGGCCTTACGGACGCGGCGAACCTCGACGAGGGCCAAATGTGGCCGACCGCCTTCGCGCTCACGGAGCTGACTGCTGCCGAGGAGGAGAGAATTGCAGATCTCTTGAAGAAAGCAATGAGGTTAGGGCTGAGTGAGCCGAGGGCGGCAGAACGTGGGTCCCATATACCAGGATAGAGAAAGACACGTCTCACTGCCCTATCATCACACATGGATGGAATGAGGCCGCAGTAAGCAGCGTCCGGACGACAAATACCGTTGGATATAGATCAACAGTCAGTGAGCCAAGTGGTCGCAGTGTGACAACTGAAAAAGGGGGAGTGCAATTGCGAGTTATCCGATGTCCGTCACACACACTGCGAACGGCTCAGTTCTATGGATTGGCCGCGCTAATATTAATTGCTATGTTCGCACTATGGAGTCTGACTCACCCCACGACTTCGTCGGTTTGGTTCTCGGCGAGCCTTCTTCTTGGTGGAATGCTGGCATTCGTCGTACTTCGGGACGTTGTGCTTCCCCGTGCTGAGACATGGATCGCCGGCTCTCTAGGCGAGCGACGTGTACTCGGCAACCTCTGCGATTTGTCCGACGACTATGTCGCTATAACGAATTTCATAGTTCCCGAAACTACCCGAGGCGATATCGATCTCATCCTGATCGGCCCAATGGGCATTGTAACGATCGAGGTGAAGTGCTACACAGGCAGCATCGTTTATGAGGGAGGAAGATGGTGGAGAAGACAGAAGAACGGTTGGAAGACTAAGATTACGAAGAATCTATCGTCACAGGCTCGGGGACATAGCTCGAGCCTGCGGAATTATCTGCAAGCACAAAAGAGCACCAATCGTGATCTTGTCGAGACGCCGGTTCCATTAACCGCTGCGCTGGTATTCGTTGGCACAACCAGTCTGGAGATCGCACCCTTGGACATTGCAGTCATCAAAGACTCTGAGCTTTGCGATTACCTTGTCAGCCTGCCCGCCTGTCTCAATGAGGCCGGGAGAATGGCCCTGGAAAAGCTCCTTGTACGAACATTCACTTCGAACCTTACAAGTTAACGGATTCGGTTCGGTGGCAGCCGGAGTCGCCGAATTCGCGGAGCGCGGGCGTCCCGCCCACAACCATGTCGTCCAAACCCAGATGTCCGCGCCAAACAAGCGACTCGTCCCGAACCCCACTCCGTGACTACCGCTACCATAGGTACAAGCCGTCCCCAACGTCCTGCCTGTACTTCCGTCTTCAGAATCCTCCGGGAACGCCCTGCCACATGCCTGCGTTAAGAGAGTCAAGCACAGCGCGAACTATCGCGCCCGCTGTCCAGCAGCCTCGGCGCACTTCAAACCGCGCGCCACGTCAACCAGCCTTCAGAAACGCTTCCACCCAGGAGGTCGGCAT
>VFKD01000301.1 GCA_009885735.1 bacterium | reverse complement strand
CTGCAATAATGGGCGCCTCGATGGGAGGATTCGGATCAGCTCGAGCCCAGTACCACCTGCGGCAGGTCTGCGTATACCTTGATCTGCGACCCATCAACAAGCCCGAGGTCTTCATCTCGGCTGCCCACACGAAGTTCGATACAGAGGGCGTACTCACCGACGACGAGGCCAAGAAGAGCATTCTAACACTACTCGAGAGCCTAGCGAATGCAGTTCAGGCCAACCGGGACTGAGAAACAAATGGCCCCGGCGAATGCCGGAGCCCTTGTCTCTCATCTGTTCCGACTGACCTCTTACCTTGTGCCGTTCAAGGTCTTCACTGTAAACTTAGTGGACATTCCGACATTTCCCACGAAGTCCACCGCCTGCAGCCAGATCGTGTGTGCGCCATCTCGGACGTACTGCGTGCGCCACACCCACTCACCGGACTTCGTGATCTCCGCGACGACTTTCCCATCCATCATCAATTGTGCACTCTTGAGGTACATGTTGTCTTCCACGGTAAGCTTCAGTATTCTGCCGCCCTTAACGGTCTCGCCCTGCGCAAGACCTGCAAGAATGGCCACCGGAGCTTCAGTATCGACGCAGATGTCGGTTACGCTGCTCCGAACCGCCACTCCCATATTGTCCCAATGGCGCTCATCCGTAAAAGGAGTGTTGTTGATCCAGTGCGTGTCTCCAGGCGATGCCGCGAGCAGCTCCATCTTGTCGATCGCGCTGTGATAAAGATGGTGAACGAAGTACACCTCATAGGCGCCCTCTGGCAGCGGCGTGGCAAGTGGAGTATCCACCACGAGCCTGCCCTCTTCCATCACGATCATTCTCGTTCTCGAGAGCGAGATATCGAACTTGCTGCGAAGGTCGATGCTCTTTTGAGTCCCATTAAAGAAAGACGGCGTTGCAGAAGTCCTATCGTAATTCGCCAAGAACCTTCTGTCTCCGGCGCTGAACTGGAGGACTTTTCCCAGCTTGTGCTGAAGCGCCAGAATAACCGCGTTGCCGCTCTTACTAGGAATTGGCTGCGATATCATGGCCCATCCG
>VFKD01000249.1 GCA_009885735.1 bacterium | reverse complement strand
TCACCGTGCTGCCGAGCAGAGGCATGGACCTCTCCAGCGCGAGCTACAAGGGCAAGTCGCTCTGCTGGCGCAGCGCCACCACGGACAAGCATCCCGCCTACTTCGAGCCCGAGGAGCGTGGTTGGCTGCGGTCCTTCTACGGTGGATTGATGGTGACATGCGGCCTGTGCTCGTTTGGAGCGCACTGCACGGACGAGGGCGTGCGACTCGGCATTCACGGCAGGGTGAGTCACCTTCCCGCCACCAACGTGTCTTGGGACGGCTGGTGGGAGGGCGATAGCTACCTCCTTGAGGTGCGCGGCAAGCTGCGTGAAGCTGTCGTTTTCGGCGAGAACATCGAGCTTACTCGCACCATTCGATCATACCTCGGTGCGACCAGCTTGACGGTTCACGACACAGTTACGAACATTGGATATCACACCACCCCGCACATGGTGCTCTATCATATCAATGTTGGATTTCCCGCAGTCGCGGCAGGTTCTCGATTGGTTGCGCCGACGATCTCAGTGGATGCCCGGGACGAGGACGCGATGCTGGGTGCCGCGGATCACAACAGATTTGACCCTCCTACGCATGCCTACCGGGAGAAGGCCTACTCGCACACGATGCGGCCCGACGCCAACGGGCATGTAACCGCTGCGATCGTCAACGAGACTTGCGAGGGCGGATATGCAGTGTGGGTCACCTATAATCACAACGAGCTTCCCCACTTTACGCAATGGAAGATGATGGACGAGGGTACCTACGTTGTGGGAATGGAGCCGTGCAACGCCTTGGTTCTCGGCAGAGATGTGGAGAGGCGCGAGGGCAGACTGAAGTTCATTGAGCCGGGCGAGACCAAGGAGTACCATCTAGAGATAGGCGTTGCGGAGGGAGCAGCCGCGCTTCAGGCGCTCGTGGCCAAGTGCGCCGGATAGTGGTGAGATAGGGTGGCCCTCGTTGGAATGCGGGAGATGCTTGACCAGGCCCTGGCAGGCGGCTATGCTGTCGGTTACTTCGAGGCTTGGGACGAGCCTAGCCTTGAGGCGGTTTGCGATGCCGCACAGGCGGAAGACTCGCCGGTTATTCTGGGAATTGGCTGCATGATGGTCGATCCGGAGTGGTTGGAATCTGGCGGGCTTGTTCGATTGGCGGCCACCGTGCGGCGGCTGGCGGAGCGTGCGAGTATTCCGTGTGCGACGCTTCTCAATGAGGCACGCTCCGAGAGACAGGTCAACCTGGGAATCGAGAGCGGTTTCACTGCCGTTATGCTCGACACCTCTGCCTGGCCAGTAGATGAAGCAGTGCCAGCTGTGCGAGACCTTGTAGCCAGAGCTCACTCTCATGGGATTTCGGTGGAGGCCGAGCTGGGCCGCCTGCCGGATGCAGTGCCGGACGGCATTGATACGGCGGGCGCCTCACTTACGGACCCAGGAGAGGCTGCCGCGTACGTCGCAGCGACTGGAGTTGACGCTTTGGCCGTCTCATTTGGCAATGTACACTGCTTGGAGGGCTCGTCGGCTGAGGTCGATCTCGATTTGCTTGCGCGTGTGCGGCGAGCGGTGGGAGTACCATTGGTGGTGCATGGCGGGACGAGCTTTCCGACCGATCAAATACACGGCGCCATTCGCGCTGGAGCGGCAAAGTTCAACGTCGGAACGGTTTTGAAGCGGGCCTTTGCGGCTGGGATACAAGCAGGTCTGGCGGATACGACTGCTTCCGTTCACACCCTCATGGGTTCGCACGCTCCGGGTGACATCATGGAGCTTGGAAAGGCTGCGATGCGCGAGAAGGTGAGAGAATTGATGAGATTATACGGATCCACGGGTAAGGGGGCCACGACGGCCCTGAAGACGGAAGTGTCTCGATGAGCGTTCTCGCTGCAGAAGTATCCCGCGAGGTGGCGCTGGGGCTGCATCGTCAGATGCTGGCCATTCGGCGGTTCGAGGAGCGCGTCTACACTCTCTACCTGGAGGGAGAGATACCGGGAACGCTGCACCAGTGCCAGGGACAAGAGGCGGTAGCCGCCGGCGTCTGCGCGAACCTCGCCAAGACAGACTGGATCACCTCCACGCACCGTCCGCACGGGCATGCCCTTGCGAAGGGCGTGTCGATGCGCTCGGCGATGGCTGAGCTTTATGGCAAGGTGACCGGCTGCTGCCGTGGCAAAGGCGGCTCCATGCATCTCGGCGACCCTGCGGTCGGAATGCTTCCTGCGATTGCCATTGTTGGTGGCGGCAACACGGTTGTCACCGGACTCGGCCTCAGCTTCAAGCTGCGGAAGACTGGGCAGGTCGCCGTCTGCTTCTTCGGAGAAGGCGCCAGCAACGAGGGCGCGTTCCACGAGGGGCTGAATTTCGCGGCGGTTAAGCAGCTTCCCATCGTCTTCGTGTGCGAAAACAACCTCTACGGCGCATCCACCTCGTTCGATCAGGTCTCGCTGGTTCCAAACGTTGCGGACAGGGCCTCCGCCTACGGAGTCGAAGCGAGCACCGCGGACGGCATGGACGCCTTGGCAGTATACGACGCAGCGCGCGTTGCGATTGACAAGGCTCGCTCCGGTCGTGGACCGATTCTGCTGGAATGCAAGACCTACCGTTTCATTGGGCACAGCCGAGGCGATGCGCGGGGCTATCGCTCGAAGGCCGAGGAAGCCGAGTGGCTGGCCAAAGACCCAATTCCTCGGATAGAGCGGGACATCGTTCGCATGGGGCTTGGAACCGAAGCCGACATCGACGAGCTTCGCCGAAGCGTGGAAGACGAACTGGAGGACGCCATTCTCTTTTCCCGGGAGTCTCCGCTTCCCCAGGTTTCGGACGCAATGGAGGACGTGTATGCCTAGCGTGGCGCCGACAGAGAGAAAGATCAGCATTGCCGAGGCGCTTCGCGAAGGCATCGCCGAGGAGATGCGGCGCGATCCGTCCGTGTTCCTCATTGGAGAGGACATCGGAGTTCCGGGCGGTTTCGGCGGCGCCTTCGGAGTCTACCTGGGACTTCCCGAGGAATTTGGCAGAGAGCGCATCATCGACACTCCGATCAGCGAGAAGGCCATCGCAGGGGCTGCTCTCGGCGCTGCCCTAATGGGAATGCGGCCAATCGCGGACATGCAGTACTCGGATTTCCTCTTCGAGTGCATGGATGAGATGGTGAACCAGGCTGCCAAGATGCGCTACATGTCCGGCGGCAAGCTGAAGGCGCCGATGGTGATGCGCGCGCCGGTTGGCGCAACACAGCGCGGGGCTCAGCATGGGCAGTGTCCAGAGAGTTATTTCTGCCATGTGCCTGGGATCAAGGTGGTCTGCGTCTCGGATGCCTACCATGCCAAGGGGCTCATCAAGAGCGCCGTTCGTGACGACAACCCGGTTTTGGTCTTTGAGCACAAGATGCTCTACGGTTCGAAGGGGCGCCAGATGGCGGGCGGAATGGACCTCACCTGTCACGTTCCCGCGGAAGAGTACACCTTTCCGATTGGCAAGGCCGTGGTGAAACGCCAAGGGGCGGACCTCACCATCGTTGCCACTCACATCTGCCTCTATCGCGCCTTGGCCGCTGCCGAGGCACTTGCCGCGGACGGCATCGACTGCGAGATTATCGATCCGCTCACGCTCGTTCCGCTCGATACGGAGACTATTTGGACGTCTGTCCGCAAGACCGGAAGGCTCATGATCGTTCATGAGGACACGCTCACAGGCGGGTGGGGCGCCGAGATCGCCGCGCTCGCAGCCGAACACTGCATCTACTCGCTCAAGGGTCCCATCAAACGGGTTGCCGCAATGGACGCCCCAGTGCCCTGCAGCCCAATCCTTGAAGAGGCCGTCATCCCGAGTCAGGCTCGCATCGCAGCAGCGATCCGAGACCAGATGAATCAATAGCCTCCATCGGAGAGAGTCCCATTGGCCACTGAAGTCCGCATGCCCTCGCTCGGCCAGACCACCGAAGACCTTCGCATCATCTGTTGGCGAAAGGAGGTTGGCGACGTGGTGTCGCTGGGCGACATTCTGCTGGAAGTAGAGACGGACAAAGCAGTCCTTGAAGTAGAGTGCGCGGCCTCGGGCGTGCTGCTCGGTACCCTGTTTGAGCCCGATACTGTCGTGACGGCAGGCACCGTCATCGCGTATCTCGGCAAGGCCGGTGAGGCTTTGCCGGAAGCAGCCGCTGTGGGCGGGCACGGGGGCCCGCCCCTACACGTATCCGGCGAGCCAACAGTTAAGCCGACTATCGATGGGTTACAGAGTGGCGGCGGGCGCATGCCCCTACTGGCGCCAGGTGTGCTCGCCCTCCCGGCAGTGCGGAAACTGGCCCGCGACCTTGGAGTGGACATTGACCAGGTGCATGGCACTGGACTGGGTGGACGCACATCCGAAGACGATGTTCGTCGAGCTGTAATCGGCGTAGGACACGCTGGTAGACCGACAACCGAGATGGTCCGCAGCAGACGCGCTGCCGCCGCTCAGTACGAGGCGTCTTGGCGCTCAATCCCACGCATATCGCTCACTGTGTCCGTTGACATGACTGCTGCGCGCACTGCTCTTGAGCGACACCGGGCTGGAAAACCGTCAAACGTCAACTATACGCATGTCCTGCTTCGCGCAATTGCAGCCGCTCTTCGCGAGAATCCGAACGCAAACCAGGTGTGGGACGACGCAGCCGGGGCCATTGGCTTCTCGTCGGTCAATGTATGCCTCGCCGTAGCATGCGACGATCTTGTGCGTACCGTGGCAATTCACGAGCCAGATAGTCATGATCTGGGTGAGGTCGCGGCACTGGCACAAACTGCAGCACAGCGAGCACGGGCCGGGAGATTGACGCAGACAGAGTTGGCTCCATGCGCAATGACATTGAGTAACCTTGGAATGTTTGGCATTGAGCAATTTGACGCGCTTATCCCCCCTGGTCAGTGTGGCATCCTCGCTGCGGGTGTCGTGGCAGATGAGGTGATGGCGCACGAAGGCGGAATACACGTTCGGCCCCGAATGCGCCTCACGCTCTGCGTGGACCATCGCGTTCTGGACGGCGGGCCTGCCGCGACGTTCCTTGCAGCGGTGAAGAAGAATCTGGAAAGCTTGTAGGCTAAGCCACACAACCACCTTGCCGATCCTGGAGGAGCCGAATGAAGCAGATCGTCCACTACGTGCCGCACACGCATTTCGATGCAGAGGTGTTCCTCACTCGTGAGGTAACGCTGGAGATTGGCTACTCGCATATGCTGGGCGCTCTTGCCGCGATGAAGGCAGACGCGCGATTCAAGTTCGCCATCGACCAGACGTGCTATATCGAGCCTTTCCTAAACGCCTACCCTGAGGAGCGTGCGGCGTTCGAGGCGCTTATCGCCGAGGGTAGGCTCGAAGTGACCTGCGGCATGCACGCAATGCCGGACGTGAACATCCCCTCGGGAGAGTCCTTTATTCGACAGGTGCTCTCCGGCAAAGAGTATATCCGGCGTGAACTCGGCGTGGATACGGACTGCGGCTGGCTCCTGGATTCATTTGGACAGCACCCTCAAATCCCACAGCTCATGCGTGGGTGCGGGTTTGAGCACAATATATTCCAGCGCATCGGCACTATCGACGGTCCAACCGAATACTGGTGGCAAGGGCTTGATGGAACCAAGCTGTTTTGCCACTGGATGCGCGGCAGCTACTGCGCGCTCTACTCCATTCCAAACAACCTGCACGAGTTTGAATCGCTTGTTCGAGACAGACTTCATGCCCTTCGGGCACACACGGTGCATGGTCACATTCTTGCTTTGAGCGGCGCAGACCTTACGGCGGTTCAGCCCCATGCGACGGAAATTTTTGACCAGTTCAACGCGGCTCATGACGACCTAGAGATTCGAGTATCCACCCCAAAGGAGTATTTCGATACAGTTCGAGGCCTCGCGGAGTATCCAATATTCCAAGGCGATCTCAATCCCGTCTTTCAGGGCTGTTACAGCGCACGCATCAAGATCAAGCAGTGGAACCGAAAGATGGAGACACTGCTTCACGACGTCGAGTGGCTTGGTTCGATTTCGGGCCGAGAGACTCTCCCAGATGAGCTTAAGCTCATCTGGGAGGATGTGCTGTTCAATCAGTTCCACGACATCATCTGTGGTTCTCAGGTAGACGTTGTCTACGAGCGAGTGCTCGACCGATACAGCCGAGCGCACGCAGGTGCGGCCCGCCTGAAAGCGGATATTCTGGCCGACATCACGGCACGGATAGACACAACCGGAGACGGAGTGCCGCTCGTCGTGTTCAACAGCCTGAGCTGGAGCCGAACAGATTACGTCGAGTGTGACCTTGGATTCTCGGATATGGACGTCTACGAAATCGAGGTTGGTGCGTCAAACGGAACCCTGGTACCGTCTGACCTCATAAAGTGTGAGAGGTATCCGGGCGGCGGCATCAAGAAGGCGACCATTGGTTTCGTCGCCAAAGATGTTCCAAGCATGGGCTATGAGGTCTATCATGCGGTTCCGGCCACTCGGACGGCGCCTGCGACGGACGTAGCAACAAACCAGCCCGCAATGTGGATGTCGGACATTCATTCAGATGTCATCGAAAACTCGTTTGTCCGCATTGAGATAGACGCCTGGTCCGGCGCGGTCCGGAGTCTGAAGCACAAAGCTACCGACTGGGAGTTGGTGCCGGCTGACCAGCAGTTCTTCGGAACGGTGGTGAAAACCAGGGATTCGGGTAACTTCTGGGAGTATAACGGACACTGCAAGGGAGACGCATTTCTGTCGTCGCTTCGCCTGCATCCGCTTCCCGACGTGGGCGAGGCGGGGTCCGACTTCTCTCACCTCTATGGCGGAGACGGACGCGTGCGCTGCGGCAAGGCTAGGGTGGAGTTCAACGTCCACTTCGCGTATGGCAAGGGGTATTACGCTTCACGAATTCGGCTATACGCGGGAGTTCCGCGAGTAGACATCAAGACCACCTTGGTGAATCAGGATGAGCGTGTTCGATATCGGGCGGCTTTCCCAGTCACCATCTCGGATGGGACAATCACTCATGAGATTCCCTTCGGCGCCATTGATCGGCCGCCTGGGGAGCTTCCTGCTCAAAACTGGATGGACTACTCAGATGGAAGTCGGGGAGTCACGGTTCTGAATCGGGGCAATCCGGGGAACGATGTTGAGCAGGGCGTGATGATGCTGGCCCTCTTGAAGTGTACTGCGCTGAAGGAGGGTTACGGCGAGGTCGGTGGTTTTTCAAAGTCGACCAAGACTACAGATGGCTACGAAATCGATGTACATCATGAGTTTGATTACGCCGTTGTGCCTCACTCTGGTGATTGGAAGGAATCCCGCGCCTATCGGAGTGGCCTCGAATTCAATCAGCCCTTAATCGTGGCTAAAGCTTCCGCGCATTCAGGTGACCTGCCCAACCGTCGCAGCGTGCTGACCGTCGATGCCCCGAACGTCGTTATCTCTTCTGTTCGCGATACGACCGCAGGGTCAGCAGTTCGACTCTACGAAGCCCAAGGAACAAGTGTCGAGCAGGTGCGGCTTGCTTCCGACCGGAAGATTGTCTCCGCGGCCAAGACCAATCTGATCGGCGATAATCCTGAGCCTGTCCCGGTCGGTCTGGATGGTTCACTCCAACTATCGCTCGGTGCCTACGAGATTGTTACGTTGTGTCTCGTATTCGAGGCGAGTTAGTCGTAGGGAGCAAATCACCATGACGACACTTACCGAGAAAGAGGTTCAGGCATATCACAGCGACGGCTACCTTTGCGTGCGCCGTCCTATCCTGCCACCCGTGCTTTTCGAGAGCCTAAAGGCCCTTGCGTCCGCTAAGTACGAAGAGTTCGCGCAGAAGTCGGGCGGTGTAGCGCCTTCACTCATCGACTGTCCGCATTGGAGCGACCCGCGAGTCTTCGACTTCATCTTTGCGGATGAGATGCTCGCGCTGGTTGAACCGCTCATCGGTCCAGACATCGCCGTGTTTGCCAGTCACTTTCTCCAGAAGCCGCCCGAGGTAGGCAAGCGCGTTCCATGGCACGAGGACTCGGCCTACTGGAAGGGTCGCCTCAAGCCTATTGTCGTCGCGTCTATCACCATCTCCATCGAACCCTCGACGCCCGAGAACGGCTGCCTCTGCGTCATTCCGGGTACGCATAGCCACGGCTATTCAGACTATGTGCCGATAGAGGTGGGCACGACGCAGGTATTTCCCATCGAGGTTCGTTCGGACCAGATGGACGAGTCTCGCGCCGTGGAGATAGTCCTCGATCCTAACGAGGCGTCCGTTCACCATGGCCGCATCATCCATGGCTCCGCTCCAAACCTTGGCAAGTCCGGTAGGAGTGCGTTCACCGTTCGGTACTTTCCCACAACCGTGAAGTTTGTGGAGGAGAAGAATCCCAATTTTCAGATCTACCTGGCTCGCGGATTGGACCGGGCAGGGAATCGCTACAGTGATCCGACTAAGGTCTACAAGGCCGCTGGAGTGATCGCGTAGTGAAAACGCATCTCAATCTCGGCGAGCAAGAGTGGCGTGTGTCCGGCTGGACGCCCTATTTGTGGCAGCTCCTCAAGACAGTCGAGCTTGCGGAAGCGCCCGAGGCCGAGATAGCCGCTGTGCCCGCCACTGTTCCTGGCTCGGTTCAGCGCGCGCTGCGCGAGGCGGGAATGCTGCCGGACTGGAACGTCGGCACGAACTGGCTCGCATGCGACTGGGTTGAGAACCGGCAGTGGATGTTCGAAACTCACCTCCCAGACATGGTTCCATCCGCAGGTCAGCGCTGGGTCTTGCGGTGTGACGGATTGGACTACAAGGGCTGGGTCTTCGTCGGGCAGGCGCTCGCGGGCGAGTTTTGCAACGGTCATCTTCCTGTTGAGTTCGACCTCACCTCGCTCATCACAGAGCCTGGAATGTCGCTGCGCATTATGTTTGACCTCCCGCCAAGGTGGCTCGGGCAGTTTGGCCGAACCAGCGAGATGCGCGATCGCAAGGTGCGCTTCAACTACACTTGGGACTGGCAGCCTCGGCTTGTGCAAGTGGGTATCTGGGACGACATTTCGCTGGACATCGAAAGCGGCCCTGCTCTGAGTGCGGTGACCGTCCGAACAGACTGGGATGCGGATAACGGCAGTGGTTCACTTCGGGTAGGGTTGGTCTCATCGGGTGACGCTTCCCAAGCGGCTATCGTACGTCTTCTGGACGGGACCCGAGCGGTAATGGACGAGCAGATATCCATTGAAGCAGGCAATGCGGCATTGAATTGGACGGGCTTGCCGACGCGGCCCTGGTGGCCAAACGGCGAAGGGGATCGCAAGCTCTACACGCTGCGAGTTGACCTCCTCAATGAAGCCAACGAAGTATGCGACATGGTTGAACGGACCGTTGGCTTCCGGAGAATCGAATGGCGCCAGTGCGACGGCGCCCCGGAGGGCGCCGACCCGTGGCTCTGCGTGGTGAACGGACGGCCCGTCTTTCTGCAGGGCGTCAACTTCCCGCCAATTCGGCCCAACTATGCAGACCTTACTCGTGACCACTATGCCGAGCGACTAACGACTTACGCAGAACTTGGCCTAAACACCCTGCGCGTTAACGGAGTGGGGTACCTAGAGCGCTCCTGGTTCTATGAGCTCTGCGATGAGCTCGGGATACTGGTGTGGCAGGATCTGCCGCTCTCATCAAGCGGTGTTGAGAACATCCCTCCCGATGACGCAGAGCAGATTGAGCAGCTTGATACAATACTGCGTAGCTACATAGCCCGCCGAGGACACCACGCGAGTTTGATGCTGTGGTGCGGTGGCAACGAACTGCATCGGCGGGACGAGGCTGGAAACGGCGTGCCGCTGGGCGAGGAGCATGCGCTCCTTGGGCGCCTAGCGGCAACGGTGCGCGAGATCGACCAAGGGCGACGATTCATCACCACAACGGCGACCGGGCCACGTTTCAACGCCAAGCAAGAAGACTACGGCAAGGGGCTCCACTGGAACGTACACGGCCCGTGGAAACCGTGGGACGATCTGACGGGCTGGGACGAATACTGGCTGCACGACGACGCGCTGTTTCGCGCCGAGACCGGCGCGCCAGGCTGTGCGTCCGCTGACACAATCCGCGAGTTCTCCGGAGGTCTGGAGCCAATGCCGGTGTCGTCGCACAACTCCGCGTGGCGACGGCCTCTGACTTGGTGGGTTGAGGCAGAACAGTTTGCTGCCGAACTTAATCGTGAGCCTCTATCGCTGGAAGAGTATGTGGAGTGGAGCCAGTCGAGGCAGGCGAGAGCTATCGAAACTCTCGTATCTGCCTGCAAGTCGCGATTTCCACGGTGCGGCGGAGTGCTGCTCTGGTGCGGACACGACAGCTTTCCCTGTCCGGCCAATACATCCATTCTGGACTACCATGGGCAGCCGAAGCCCGCCGCCATCGCCGTGGGCGAGGTGTGGAGACGCCGACCAGGCGCAATAGGAGACGAACGCAAGAATGAATAGCCTCTGGCAAGACGATGAGGCACGTAACTATCCGGGTGAGCTTGGGCAGCGTGTCTATTCGTCGCGGCTGCTTGGACTCGACCCGTCCCTGGTCCTTCACGGCGGCGGCAACACCTCCATCAAGCTGACCGAGACGAATCTCTTCGGTGAGGAAGAGGAGATACTCTACGTGAAGGGAAGTGGTTGGGACCTCGCGACGATTGAGGCCGCAGGATATGCTCCCGTCCGGCTCGAACCGGCTCGGCGAATGGCGGAGCTTCCCACACTTTCCGATCCGGATATGGTAAACGCCCTGCGCTGCTCCATGACCAACGCAGGCGCGCCGACTCCCTCCGTGGAGGCAATTCTCCACGCGATCATTCCGTTCAAGGTGGTGGACCACACTCATGCGGACGCGGTGGTGGCGATTACCAACACTGCCAACGGAAATGAGCGAATTCTAGAGGCATTCGGCGACAGCGTGCTCATCATCCCCTACGTGATGCCCGGATTCGATCTCGCGCGCCTATGTGCTCGGATGATCTCGGAAACGCCGCTTACCGGGAAGAAGGGGATGATTCTCCTCAACCACGGCGCTTTCACGTTTGGTGACACGGCGCGAGGAGCCTATGAGGAGATGATCTCGCTGGTAGATACCGCAGAGAAATATCTAGAGGGACGAGGTGCAAGCGTGTTTGCTCCAAGTCTCGTGACCAGACAAACCACCTCAATTGACCGAATTGCCATTGCTTCGCTTCGCTCCGAGGTGTGCAGAACAGCGGCATTCCCCATGGTGATGACATCCGCCAACGATGCCGAAGTGGCCTCGTTCATTGGGCGAGACGACGTGGCATCGATTGCGAATCAAGGCCCTGCAACTCCCGACCACTCTATTCGGACAAAGCGGCTGCCTATGGTTGGCTTGGATGCCCAGGCCTATGCAGCAGCCTATTCAGCCTACTTCGGGACGGAGTCTGCAGGCCGAGCGGGCGTCACAATGCTGGACCCGGCCCCGCGGATTGCTCTCACACGCGAGTTCGGCATGTCGTGTTTTGGTCGGTCAGCTTCGGACGCGAGTGTGGTGGCGGACATCTATCGGCATACAATGCGGATTATCCTCGCCTCAACCGCCCTGGGTGGATACAAGGCGCTGAGCGCGAGCGAGATATTCGACGTGGAGTACTGGGACCTCGAGCAGGCGAAGCTTCGCAAGGCAGGCAAGTCTAAGGAGTTTGCGGGAGAGGTTGCACTCGTAACGGGTTCTTCGTCTGGCATTGGTCGGGCGTGTGTCGATTCGCTGCTTGCGCGCGGTGCGGCTGTGGTTGGTCTCGACCGCGCACCTGCGGCACAAAAGCTCGCCGAGCGCGCAGACTTCCTCGGGTTGGAGTGCGATATTACGCAGGTCAATCAGCTCGATAGCGCGCTGGACGCTGCCGCGGTTCAGTTTGGTGGGCTCGATATTCTGGTGCTCAACGCGGGGATATTCCCAAAGAGCGCTCCGATTGCCGGCCTGGCAATGGATGACTGGAGCAGGGTCTTCGACGTCAACCTTGATGCCAACCTGAACCTGATGCGGCTGGCGCATCCGCTCCTGAAGATTGCGCCCGCCGGTGGCAGGGTTGCTATCGTCGGTTCAAAGAATGTAGCAGCGCCCGGACCTGGTGCTGCCGCGTATTCGGCGTCGAAGGCTGCTTTGGCACAGCTTGCGCGTGTCGCAGCGCTGGAGTGGGGCCAGGACGGAATTCGAGTGAACTCGGTTAATCCAAACGCCGTGTTCGACACGGGCATCTGGACCGAGGAGGTTCTGGCGGGTCGTGCAGCGAGCTATGGATTGACTGTCGATGAGTACAAACGCAACAACGTGCTGCGCACTGAGGTGACGTCAAGGGATGTGGGGGAGATGGTCGCCGCGCTGTGTGGATCGCTCTTCGCCAAGACTACAGGTGCGGGCGTACCCATCGATGGCGGCAACGAGAGGGTGATCTAGCGGGGCCTCGCCTCAGACCGACGAGTTGTACACGGTTCCGAGATTCGTTGCCCGCAAGTGGGCAGCCTCCCTTCAGTATTCGGCCAATGTATAGAGCCATGTATTGCGGTCCCTAACTGTCATGCTGAGTAATTATCGCAATACGAGCGAGTACGCACGGAATGAACTCGGATCGGCCAAGTTGAGTGTCGTCCTCAGGTCTCGACATCGGCATGCGGATGCGTTGGCCGTTGACGTTTCGTCCGGAGGACG
>VFKD01000229.1 GCA_009885735.1 bacterium | reverse complement strand
GACGCTGGACACCACGATTGAACTGATGCCGCACGTGCCTGCGGGCAGGCACGTCATTAGCGAGAGTGGAATTAACACTCGGGCGGACGTTTTGAAGCTTCGCGACGCGGGAGTGACCGCCGTTCTGGTAGGCGAGGCGCTCATGCGTGAGGCCGATATTGGGGCGAAGATGCGCGAGATTATGGGGAGGGCTGAGTCGTGAGAGTGAATGGCGTGAACGCCTCATCAAGCAAAACGGAGGATAGACCCGTATCGTGGGAGGCGAGAGTGGATGGAGTTGCTCTGTACCAGGACATGCTTGCTGTCAATGGTTACCTGGAGGCGGATGACTCCGACGCGGCGCGCGAGGCGCTTGAGGAACTGGTTGTAAGGTTTCAGGCGGAGTGGAGCGCTCGTGCCTTTGCGTCGGCCTGCTTCGTCCGGCTCGGTGATCAGGAGCGCGGCCTGATCGAGGCCGGACTGGCGCTGGCGCTGGACCCGGGCAACCATGCAATGTTTCGAGTGCTGGCCGCCTTCCTTCATCGGCAGGGGCAGATGGAGGCGGCGAATCGGGTTCTTGAACAGGGGTGGGCCTGTGCCAAGAAACAGTATCACAAGAGGCAGTGGGACGACGAGCGAGCCCTCTATTTCGCCTGGTCAGATGAGGACCTGCCCCCGCATCTCGCGGCGCGGCGCAAGCGAGAGCGCGCCGAGATGCAAGCCAGCGTCGAGCACGCGCGAAGCAGCATGGGCCACACTGATCAATAGGGCGTTCGGGTTTCTTCGACCACACACTATCGATTGCAGAGCCTTCTGGAAGTGCCTGAAATGCGAACGCGGATTAAGATATGCGGACTCACGAATGCGGAGGACGCCGAAGCGGCGGTGCAGCTTGGCGCGGATGCGCTGGGCTTCATACTCGTGCCCGATACGCCGAGGTATGTGGGAACGCGCGATGACCTGCGGGACATTCTGCGCGGCATTCCCCCTATGGTGATGCGAACTGCGGTGGTTACGGCTATTGCAAACCTGCCTGTGGCTTTGGCGCCGTATTTCGATGCGGTGCAGTTCTACAGAGGCGGTCCGACCGAGGGTTCTCGGCTTCGGCAAATGCGCGTGTGCCGGGTGGCGATGCGCGAGAACCTGAACGAGGTCGATGTGGCGGGAGTGAACGCTATCCTGCTGGACACTCTATCCAGCAAGGGGCTCGGCGGAACCGGCGAGGCATTCGACTGGTCTATTGCGGCAGAGGCCGCCAGACGGTTCACACTGCCCATCATCTTGGCAGGCGGGCTGACGCCGGAGAACGTGGGCGAGGCGATTCGCATCGCCAGGCCGTTTGCCGTGGATGTTAGCAGCGGTATTGAGAGCGCTCCAGGCCGCAAGGATCATGACAAGATGAGGCGCTTCATACGCGCTGTCCGAGAGGCCGACCAAGGACTGACGGAGGGATAACAGAGATGGCTGACGAGCGGGACCTGCCCGAACTCGACACAGACGACCGCAACTTCTCTGCTGAGACTGCGCCTGCGACCACGCCGTCGGCGGGTGCGGTGGAGTCTAAACCAGAGAAGCCGCGCAGAGGCGGAGGCGGCCCGCGGCTTTGGGGAGGCATACTCCTGGTGGTAGTGTCGCTTTGGCTCCTGTATGTCTACATACCAGGCGGCGTGAGCGATGTGAAGCGCGGCGTGAAGGTGAGCGGACAAGTGCAGCTCGCCGACAGCAGGCCAGGGGCGAATGGCCAGTCCGAGATGACTGTTACGTTTGTGTTTCAAGACAGCATGCGCCGCAACCACCGCGTAACCAAGCGAGTGCTGGACGCGGGTAAGTGGAGCAACATGAAGCCGGGCAAGGACATTGAAGTCTGGTACAAGCTGGGAAATCCGGAGAGCGCCACCGTGCCCGGAGGCGAGGGGATGGCATCGCCGCATGGTCCTGCCCTGAGCATGATTGGCTGGACCGCACTTGTGGCGGGAATAATCCTCGCCTCCTATGGCTATCTCGTGCCGAAGGCGCCCAAGAAGAAGACACCGCAGATGAAAGTGACGATGACGCGACGATGAGCACCAGCATTCTAGAGCCGATAGGATCGTCTGTTCCAGACTCCCTCGGCCATTTCGGCCCCTTCGGCGGCAGATTCGTTCCAGAGACGCTGATCCCAGCGCTCGACGAGCTGAGCGCGGAGTATGCGCGAGCCCAGATTGATCCCGCTTTTCTCGCCGAACTCTCAGGGCTAAACCGGGACTACATCGGTCGTCCCACTCCGCTCTACTTCGCTGAGCGCCTCACAGAGGAGCTTGGCGGCGGCCGCATCTACATCAAGCGCGAGGACCTCTGCCACACCGGCGCGCACAAGATCAACAACGCTATTGGTCAGGCCATCCTCGCGCGGCGCATGGGCAAGAAGCGCATCATTGCGGAGACCGGCGCTGGCCAGCATGGTGTGGCTACCGCCACCGCCTGTGCGCGCTTCGGGCTTGAGTGCGACGTCTACATGGGCGTGGAAGACATCCATCGGCAGGCACTCAACGTCTACCGAATGAAGCTCCTGGGCGCAAGGGTGATACCTGTTACGTCCGGCACCCAGACGCTGAAGGACGCCACGAGCGAGGCGATACGCGATTGGGTGACGAACGTCACCACCACGCACTACATCATAGGTTCCGCGGTTGGGCCGCACCCCTATCCAATGCTCGTGCGCGACCTGCAGAGCGTGATAGGCCGAGAAACACGAGCACAGATGCTGGAGCGTGAAGGGCGGCTTCCGGATGTTGTCATTGCGTGTGTTGGGGGTGGATCAAACGCGATAGGCATTTTCCACCCGTTTATCAACGACGTTAGGGTTAGGCTCATTGGCGTTGAGGCCGCTGGAAGGGGCATCGGGACGGGAGAGCACTGTGCGACTCTCACCGCAGGGCGCCCCGGCGTGCTTCACGGCAGTATGAGCTACCTGCTGCAGAGCGAGGATGGCCAGATAGCGCCGTCGCACTCCATCTCGGCTGGGCTCGACTACCCTGGCGTGGGTCCCGAGCATAGCTTCCTGAAAGAGAGTGGGCGCGCGGAATACGTTTCGATCACAGATTCTGAAGCGCTGGAGGGCTTTCAACTCCTAGCCCGACTCGAGGGCTTGCTGGCCGCGCTCGAGTCCTCGCACGCCTTTGCGCATCTCTCGAAGGTTCGAGGCGAGTTCGCTGCAGATCAGATTGTGGTGGTGAACCTCTCTGGGCGTGGCGACAAGGATATGGGAACCATCACCCAGGAGCTTGGTATTGTCCTCTAGGCGCGAGGGACAGTTGCTCACTCCAATCCTATCGCTCGACATCCCAGTTGCCGAGGATGCGCCGGCCCTCACGCGGGCGATCTGCGAGAGTCTAGAATCTCTGCGCCCGTGGATGGAATGGGCGCAGACTGAACCGACCATGGAAGGTACTCTTGAGCGGATTGAGATCAATGCGATCAACCGAGAAGCCGGCGAGGTGTACCGGTATATCATTCGTCGGCATGGCGAAGAACCGGTGATCGGCGCATGCGCCCTCCATGTCGTGAACGCCGAGGTGCCGGCCTACGGCGTGGGATACTGGATACACAAAGACTACTGCGGCAATGGATATGCCACGGAGGCGCTCGTGCGGCTTACCCGGTTTGGATTTGAAGCGATTGGCGTACAGCGCATCGAGCTCTGCTGCGATCCGTTGAACGTGGCCAGCATGCGTGTGGCTGTCAAGGCAGGCTACCGATTTGAGGGCGAGCTGCGTAACGAGTACCTGCGCCCCAATGGCGAGGTGAGGAATACCATGCTCTACTCTATAATTCCGTCAGACATTGTTGGTCCGGCGAATTGACGCGCTTAACAACTCGGTTCGCAGCCCTAAGGGGACGCGGCGAGAAGGCTCTCATCTGCTACGTAGTGGCGGGTGATCCGAACATCGACCGCACGGTGAGTATCATCCGTGCGCTCGACCGAGCGGGGGTAGACGCCGTCGAGCTGGGCATCCCCTTTAGCGACCCGTTGGCGGATGGACCGAGTATTCAAGCTTCATCGCAGAGGTCGCTGGACAACGGCACTAGAATCGATGACATGTTTGAGGTAGTGCGCCAGGTGCGTGCGTCATCAGGCATACCGATTGTCCTGATGACCTACTTCAACCCGACGATGCAGTACGGAGTGGAGCGGTTTGCTAATGCCTGCAAGAGCTCGGGCGTCGACGGCACTATTCAGACCGACCTCACGCCAGAGGAGTCTGAGGAGTGGGTGGGTCACTCGAGGCGATGCGGGCTCGACACCATTTTTCTCCTCGCTCCCACGAGCACGATCAACCGTATTGAGGTGGTATCGAAGCTCTCGACCGGATTTGTCTATTGTGTCTCGCGAACCGGCGTTACCGGCGCTCGAGCCGACGTGCCTACGGACCTTCCCGGCTTGGTAGGCAGGGTGCGGGAGAAGACGGAGATGCCCGTGTGCGTTGGTTTCGGCATCTCAACGCCGGAGCATGTGGCAAGCATCGGGGCCTTTGCCGACGGCGTGGTGGTGGGAAGCGCACTGGTCAACATCATTGCAGCTGCTGGAACCAGCGAGTCGCTGGAGGCGGATGTGGAGCAGTACGCGGCAAGTTTGAAACAGGCAACCCGGCGCACACAGTAGGCGAGAGGAACAACTGAATGCTCATTCCATTGATGGCTGCTGCACTTTCGCTCGCTGCGCCACTGCAGGCGGGCCCAAGCTTGGAGGGCCGCATACGGTCTGTCATGCCGCAGGCGTCCGAGGAGAAGTGGCTCACGATTGGCTGGCGGACGGACCTTGGCGCTGCGCGCAAGGAGGCAGCGAAGACCGGGAAACCGCTGTTCCTATGGATTATGAACGGGCACCCGCTGGGCTGCACTTGAAACAACGGCGTAGAGGACCGTGCGTCCGTCTTTGCCGACTCGAAGGTGATAGCCAGACTTCAGGCAGAGTTCGTTCCGTTTGCAGGCGACACGCACGAGCTTCAGAACGGGAGAAGTCAGGCGAAAGACTGGTTCATGCGGATGGCCGTCCAGAAGAATGAGCGCGTGCGAGGCGGGGTTACCGCTCAGGGCTTCTATGTGGCTGGAGCGGACGGGGCGGCCTATGGTTTCAGCAACCACAGAGCCGTAGACAGAATGCTGCAGCTCCTAGATAAGGGTGCGGCCACACCGCCTGCAACGGGGACCGCCCTGCCGGCCGGTCTGCCAACCGATCCGAGGCGCACGCCTCCGGCCGATGTCGCAG
>VFKD01000548.1 GCA_009885735.1 bacterium | reverse complement strand
GCGATGGCCCACTGCCCAACGCGAATCTTGCTGCTGTCTGCAAACTCAACCGCCTGCAGGCCGGTCGCAGCCACCTTCACCATGGCAAGGTCGCTGCGCCAGTCCCGCCGGACCGTTCCGTCCAGCTCGCGCCCGTCATGCAGCTTCACCTTCACCTTGTCGGCCCCGCCCACCACATGGTCATTTGTAAGAATCCAGCCGTCCGACTGAACAATCACGCCACTGCCGGAGCCCTGCGCGCGAAACGTCCTGGGTGTGCCGCGGCGCATGAACGGCTCCGGCGAGCCCTGCCCGCCGCCGCCGCCCGGTCCGCCGAACTGCCGGAACAACTCCTCGAATCCCGAGCCTCCCGCCGAACCCTGCATTGTCTTGGTTACGGCAATTGACACGACCGACGGCTCCATCCGCTCGGCGATGGCGGAAAACCCGTTCTCCATCTGTGCCAGAACCGTCGTCTGATCGCCCAGTGGCGCCAACGGCTTGCCGGCCACGGTGAGGCCGTTCTTCTCGGGATCGGCATTCCCATTCTTGCTGAGAAGGAAGCCGCCCGCCCCAATCACTGCGAGCGCGCTTGCGACTGCAATTCCAACCTGCATGCTGCGTCCAACCATAACTCTAAGTCCTCCCTAAAGTGTCAGAGCCTCGTTCTTGGCGCAAGCACCGACGCTGCCCCTACAGACGACTCTTACGCCTCATAGACGGGCATCGGTTCCCAAACCGCGACAACCGAACCAGTTACCTATGTCACACCCGCTCGGCCCGCCTCGGCGCGAACACCCACGAGCAGCGCCGCACTGAGATCTCAACACGCCTATGCATAGTCCAGAAGATACTTCACTATGGCTTCAAGTTCGGTGCGGATTGCCACGCCGTTCGTGTTGAGCCAGCTAACCAGGTCCCATCCAATGACGTCACGGAAAAAGTCTCAAGTGTCCATATGAGCTTGTACAGAACTGCTGCCTAGGAGGACGTACAGTCCGGCGTTTCGATACCTCGCGGCGACAGTTTCAGACACCTGTCCTGAAAAGACAAGCAGGCACGGAAGATATCCCGCCTTAA
Organism: bacterium; assembly: GCA_009885735.1. Classification (GTDB taxonomy): domain Bacteria; phylum Armatimonadota; class Chthonomonadetes; order Chthonomonadales; family CAJBBX01; genus VFKD01. The sequence goes on along the minus strand of VFKD01000548.1, from coordinate 8,189 downwards.
GTGCATGAATTCCGAAACTCAGATCCGCGCTCTGCCGTTTAGAATCGGCGCTCTTGTAGCCTTGCCGAACCTCAAAGACCGCGCCTTTGAGTTGGTCTGCCATGTCAGATTCCACTCCCACGGAACTTGCTGCACCGAGAAGCCACTCTCGCACGATCCGTCTCCTCTCTGCATCCTTGACCTCGCTTGGCGCAAGTCTGGCGTCAAGTGTTAGCGTGCAGTCCTTTCCGGCACTGCCCGTCGCCAACTGATAGCTCCATCGCACATCCGTACGTACTACTCCCAATTCTTCAATGAAGACTGACTGAGTGAGCACCTCGCAGGCGACTCCCAATTGCCTGTAAAATGATGTAATGCCTCCTGCGGCCTTGTGAGCTGCGTACACCTCCCTAATTGCAAGACCTACAGAATTGTAGAAGAAATCCCCGGCATAGCGTTCGACAAACTCGATGTCGGACACTGGGAAAGAGGTTCCGAATGCGGGCTTGTAGGCCAGACACTGCCGCATGGGTCGGAGGAAAGAATCTACGTACAGGTCAGTCATACGAGTGCAAGTTCTAATTGTTCGTCGCAAACAGCAGTGCCGTTCAACACCTCTTGAATGTGGCACGCCACCGCGTGGGCTATAGGAGGGGGTACTGCATTCCCGATCAACTTCATATTCCTCATGGCGGAATATTGAAAGACGAAGCTGTCCGGAAACCCTTGAAGCCGAGCACATTCTCGCACGGTGAGCCGTCGGGGCAATCTGTAATGGAACTGTATCCTAGCACGGGCGTTTGCCCGGATTGTATACGCGAATGCACCTCTCCGGTTCGTGTGGTCCCCTTGGCCGCCACCACTTGTGGCTACGTCCGCGACAAAATACTGACTCTGATTCGGTATAGTCTCGTCGGTGACCTCTTCCAGGTCTACTATCGCTTCGTCAATGAACATCCGGCGTCTCTCGAGACGGGGCGCGGACGGACGCGCATACTCAACATCGGTTCCTACGATGAACAAGCGCGTTCGACTCTGGGGCAGCCCATGATCTTGGCAGACGATTCGCCAGATACTAACCTGATAACCAATACTTCCGAATGCAGCGATTATTTCCTTCAGGTATTTGCCACCAGCAAGCTGCCGAAGCAACGGCACGTTTTCTCCGATTATCAACCGCGGCCTGTGGTAATCTGCATAGCGCACGAGCACTTGATACAGCTTTCCTCGATCAGTAGTTGTTCCCAGCTTAGTGCCACTTGATGAAAAGTCCTGACACGGAAACCCACCAATCAGAACATCTACCGGCGGCAGCGTCGCCACGTCGACCGCACTAAGGTCACATCTCTCGGACGGACCTATATTCAACCGGTAGCAATCCACGCAGTCCTGGTCATTGTCAAGCGCATTCACAATGTGGAAGTTTGTGCGCGCGTACGTAGTGCCCAACGCCTCAAAACCGCCGTGGAATCCAAGGTCTAGCCCACCACAACCCGAGAATAGAGACAGGACCGAGTAGGGCCTTGGTGGGCAGCGGTGGAATCCACATCGATCCGCGATGGATGTATCCCTGTGACCGACCACAAAGGCTGGCATGTTGCGCAGCGCCTTCGCCTTCGGCATTCCGTCCTTACGTTTCATGCGGCGATTGTACCTGAAGGCGACTCTGCCCGCAGTCCTGTGATGGACGCCTGTCGCGCCCTACGTTTTGTTGCCAGCAGGCTACTGAGTCAGTCTACGCACCCGCTCGGGCGGCCTCGGCGCGAACGCGCGGAACCACTTCCACGAAGCGGCCAATTGCGTAGTCCACATCCTCTTGAGTAGTGAACCGGCCCAGGCCGATGCGCACGGCGCCCTCGGAGCAGGCGGCTTCGGAGCCGAGGGCGTGAAGTACGTGAGATGGGCCGGCGATGCCGGACGAGCAGGCCGATCCGCCGGAGAGCGCCAGGTCCGGAAGCGCCATCTGGATAAGCTCGGCGGGAGCGCCCGGGAAGCAGGCGTTGAGGTTTCCAGGCAGCCTCTGGGTCTCATGGCCGTTTATCCGTACGTTCTCTATTCCGCTTCTTAGGCCGTCCTTCAGCCGGTCGCGAAGAGCGGTAAGCCGAGCTATCTCCGGCTCCAGATCCTCCAACGCATAGCGCAGCGCCGCTGCAAGCCCGACGATTCCTGGAACGTTGAGGGTTCCCGACCTAGACCCATTCTCGTGTCCGCCTCCCAGCATTTCCGCTTCGGGCTTCGCCTCTGGATTGCGCCGCCGAAGGTAGAGCGCGCCGACGCCCTTTGGCCCGTACATTTTGTGCGCGGTGAACGAGGCTGAATCGACATTCATTCGGTCTACGTCGAAGGGTATCTTGCCCACTGCCTGGGTCGCATCGGTGTGAAACAGCGCACCGCGCTCGCGACAAATGGCCCCGATTGCTGCAATGTCCTGAATGACGCCAATCTCGTTATTTACCGCGATGATGGAAACCAGAACCGTGCCGGGAACGACCGCCTGTGCAAGTTCATCAAGCTTAAGCAGTCCGTCCGAATCGACCTCGAGGTAGGTAACCCGAAATCCCTCGGCTTCGAGCTGTTTGCACGAGTCCAAGACTGCCTTGTGCTCGGTGCGTGTGGTCACCACGTGGCGGCCTCGCTCTGCATTCGCACGCGCGAGCCCCTTGACTGCAAGGTTGTCTGCCTCGGTCGCGCCTGAAGTGAAAACTACCTCGAGAGGACTCTTGGCGCCGATTCCCTTCGCAATGGAGGCCCGTGCTCGCAAGACGGCCTCCGAGGCCTCGCTGCCGAACGCATGCCTGCTGGCTGCATTGCCGAACTTCTCGGTGAAGTAGGGAAGCATCTCTTCCAGCACGCGTGGGTCGAGCGGAGTCGTCGCTTGAATGTCAAAATAGATGGGGCGCTCGCGCATACCGTATCTCCTGTGGGCCTCTCAGAGTATACCGCTCGGCTCCAGCGTTGCCCAAGGGACTGACGGCTGCTGCGCCGAATAGAGAGAATACTATGGACGACTCAATGCCTATCAACGTGGGAGTGCTCACCGTCAGCGACCGCTCTGCTTCCAGCGAGCGGCCGGACGTGAGCGGGCAGGTTCTAGCCGACGGACTCCGGGCGGCGGGCTACTCGGTGGTTCGCCGAGCCGTGGTCGCAGATGAGCGCGACCGGATTGCGGAGATTCTGGTAGAGTGGTGCAGCGACTGCACTGCGATAATCACCACAGGCGGCACTGGATTTGCCGCGAGGGACGTGACGCCGGAGGCCACGCTCCAGGTAATAGAGCGGCGCACTCCCGGCATTAGCGAGGCGTTACGAGCCTATGGGCTTGCCCGAACGACTCGGGCAGCGCTCTCGCGGGGCGAGGCGGGAATTCGAGGCTCGACGCTCATCATCAACCTGCCGGGCAGCCCGAAGGCGGTCGCCGAGGGGTTGGAGGTTCTGCTGCCGATACTGGGGCACGGCGCGGCGGTGCTGCTGGGCGAGCCGGCAGACCATTAGTATATTTGAAGCATAGTGGACCCCTGGCACGGAACGGTAGCGCGTGGCATGCGCGTCTCGCGCATGTAGATTCACGGGCGGGACGCCCGTGCCACACATTCAGGTGACCGAGGTCGCGTCGAAACCTGGAAGGCTTGAGGCACGTCTGTGATACAACGGCAACCGCACCAACTTGCGCTGCCGCACCAACGGGAGAGATTCACTTGATACGACGAGCATTTCTGGGAATAGCCTTGCTGGCCTTGAGCCTCGGCATCGCGCGGGCCGACTTGCTGGACGATGGTCGCGCCCTCTACAAGGCGGGTAAGTTTGCGGAAGCAGCCGTCAAGCTCGAACAGGCCACCCGCGAGGAGCCGAAGAACGCCAAGGCGTGGTGGCAGCTCAACTTCGCCTACAACAAGCTTGGCCGCCACAGCGATGCGCTGCGTGCGGTTATCAAGGCAGACCAGGCCGACCCGAGTCACGCCTTCGCCTCGGAGCCCGGAAAGTACGAGGAGACGCTCAGCCGGCTGAAGGAGAAGGCAGGAGCGGCGGCGTCTACGCCGACCCGCGGCTCCAACAAGCCCATCACCGGTTCAAGTCAAGACGGAATCACGAAGACGCTGCTCACGGCGGACGTCTATGTGGCGCCCGGCCTAAACCTCGATATGGCGCGGCTGCAGCGCGTGGCAACCAGTCTGCCCGCCCAGATTAAGTTCGTGGTGTTCAACTCGCGCTCAGGATCGGCCACCCTCTCTCGCGAAGCCGACAGAATCCGCAAGTATTTGGGGCTGAAGAATGGCTATGTCATCGTTGGCAGCAGGGCAGGCGTTGCTGCGAGCAGCGAGAAACTGGACAAGAAGAAGCTCCGCGAGTTGACCGGTCAAGTGGCTCCGATGATGGAGGCGGGAGACTATGTGGGCGGCCTCGAGAAGCTCGCCCGCGGCCTGGTGGCCACCACGAAGCAGCAGCAGGCCGCAACAAGCATGACCTGGATGATAGTCCTTGGACTCATTGGCGGCGGCATACTACTCTTTGTGGTAGGACGCAAGATATCGAATGCCCGGGCGATGGCCAAGCGAAGGGAGCCCATTGAGCGGCTGAAGAGCGATGTGATAAGCGCTATCAACTTTCTGGATGACCAGGCCGCCCTCTGCGCGCCGGCCGTGGCGGCTCGAGTTCGCGAAATTCGGGTGAATGCCGGAAGAAAGCTGGATGAAGGAAGCCGACTGATCTCAAGAGGCAAGACCGACCGGGACATGCAGAGAGCCGAGGCCCTTCTCGAGCAGGCCATGGGCGAAGTTCGCGGCGGACGTGCGCTCATCGACCGAGCCCAGTCTGGGCAGCCGCTCGACCCGATTCCAGTGGCAGGTGCATCTGCTGGCGCGACCGATTGGTCCAAAGTTCCCGAGAACGAGCGTGCAGTCTGCTTCTTCTGCTCAATGCCTGCCAAGATTACGGAGCTGACACCGGTCACCGTGAACCTGAGCGGCTCCGACCAGAAGGTACTTGCCTGCGCCGCAGACCTGCGCACCATCAAGACGGGGCAGATGCCCAACATTCGCGCGTTCCAGCAGGACGGCAAGTATGTGCCGTGGTATGCGGACAACGGGTACGACCCCTATCGAGACTACAATGGCCGCGGATACAATGATCGCTCGTTCGTGTCGGACATGGTTACCCTGAGCCTCATCGACAGCATGTTCTGGGGCTGGCACCACCCGATGGGATGGGGATGGGGCGGAGGATGGGGAGGGGGCTATATGTTCTATCCTGGCCACCACCACTACCACGACTACTACAGCTCTCATGCCTCCGACCATTCGCCGGATATTGACGCGGGCGGGACGGACTTCCTGCAGGGCGCCGACCCGGACCTGGGCTCCGGGGGCTACTCCGGCAGCGGAGACTTCCTCGGCGGCGACCAGTCATAGCCGGGTCGAATGCTTTGTGAGTTGCTCTCGGCAGGAGCAAGCACGCTGACCGGGTGAGCTGCATATGCCGTTCTCCGTGCCTCTGTGTCTCTAGCGCAGCGGGTGGCTCAAGGTCGCCTAAGGTACCGTTCTTGGCGGCGTAGCGGGCTAACGCAGCTGCACGTCAGAAGGCTGAGTCGACCCAAGCAAAAAGATTGACCAATCTTACTTCAATGTTCCAGAGCCAAGGATTGCAGGATCGATCATGCCCGCCTGTCCACGAGTGCTGTTCTATGCCGTCAACGGGCTGGGCTTGGGCCACGTCACCCGGCTGCTCGCCATCGCGCGGAGGCTGAGGGACCTCGTACCGCGAGCGGAGATCGTCTTCCTCACCTCCAGCGAGGCCGAGGACGTGCTCTTTCGCGAGGGATTCGCGGCATTCAAGGTACCGTCAAAGAGCCTGCGAGTGGATGCCCACATACGGCCGACCACCTACTCGAGAATGGTCCAGACCGTCTCGCTCAACCTGCTCGCCTCGTTTCACCCGCATCTCTTCGTGGTGGATACATTCCCCACGGGAGCGCTGCAGGAGCTGCTTCCGGTGCTTCGGTGGGACAGCCGCAAGGCCTTCGTCTACCGGGAGCAGAGACCCGAATCGGCGATGTCCGACCAGTTTCAGAGCGCCCTGCGTCTCTATGATCTCGCCATCGTGCCGCATCTTGAGGATGCCGCCGAGATAGTGGTTCCACCCGAGCTTCCAACAGTGTGGTGCGGGCCAATCTTGGTACGAGAGCGGGAGGAGGCCCTTAGCCGTGCCGAGGCACGGGAGGAGCTCGGCCTCGCGCCCGACGGTCGAACCCTCTATCTCACGCTGGGTGGAGGTGGAGAAGCAGGTGTCGAAACGCTCCTCAGCGAGGTTGCGCAAGCCCTGCTGCCTGAAGCGGAGAGGCAAGGTATCGAGATTCTCGCTCCGCGAGCGCCGCTAGTACGTGGCCGTATAGCTCGCATTGAGGGAGTGAGGCGCGTCTCTCACTACCCCATGGCCGAGATGTACAATGCGTTTGACGCCTGCATCAGCGCGGGCGGCTACAACTCGGTGATGGAGCTGCTGCACCACGGAGTGCCCACCGCCCTTTGGCCGCTGGCGCGGCAAGTGGACGACCAGGAGGCGCGGGCGGAGTGGGTCGAGAGCCAGGGAGCGGGAATTCGCCTCGCCTCGCTAGAAGAGTCGGACCTTCATACGGCGCTCGGCACACTCATGGATCCGGTGGAAGCGGCCATGATGCGCGAGAACGCCGAAGCGCTCTCGCCCGGTGGAGGCGCGCTGCGGGCGGCTGAGGCGCTGGCGGGGCTGCTCTAGGCATCAGTGGCCCAAACCTATTGTGACGCGAGAGGGCTGCGGGAGCGAGACGGGCGTGCGGAGCCCGATTCATCGGGCTTCGCCGAGGCTCAGGCAGGTCATTCATGGCCAGCGGAGAAGGCGACGAATCGGTCGCGGCTACCCCGAACCCGGCCCTGAAGGACCGATGTGATGCTGTAGGTTCAGCTTCCCCGGGCCGTTTACAACCGCACATCTTCCACAACACAAAGTTTCTCTAGACTCACCATACAGGAAATCCAATGAAACCAGACCAACCCACAAACCGCCTCCTCTCCGAGACAAGCCCCTATCTGCGCCAGCACGCCTACAACCCGGTCGACTGGTACCCCTGGCGTGCCGAGGCGCTGGACCGCGCCAAGGCAGAGCAGAAGCCGATCCTGCTCTCGATAGGCTACAGCGCCTGCCACTGGTGCCACGTGATGGAGCGCGAGAGCTTCGAGAACGAGGCTATCGCCGCCCAGATGAATGCCGACTTTGTCTGCATCAAGGTGGATCGAGAGGAGAGGCCGGACCTCGACCATCTCTACATGACCGCCGTGCAGATGATGACGGGCCAGGGCGGCTGGCCGATGACGATGTTCCTCACTCCGGACGGCAAGCCGTTCTATGGCGGCACCTACTATCCGCCGGACGATCGGTTTGGACGGCCCGGGTTCCCGAAAGTGCTCGCGGCGGTGGCCGAGGCGTGGCGGGACCGCAGAGAGGCGATTCAGGAGCAGGGAGAGTCGATGGTGGCCGATATTCGCCGCCAAACCGCAGCGGATCTCGCACCCCAGCCCGTGACGCAGGCGCTAATGGAGCAAGCGCTGCAGAGTATCAGGACACAGTACGATTCGAGGTTTGGCGGTTTCGGCGATGCGCCCAAGTTCCCGCAGCCGATGGCGCTGGAGTTCCTGATGCGGTGCCACGCCCGGTCCGGCAGCTTGTCGGCCCGAGATATGCTAACTCACACTCTCGACAAGATGGCGCAGGGCGGGATTCGGGATCATCTTGGCGGGGGTTTCCACCGCTACTCCACCGATGCCCACTGGCTTGCGCCGCACTTCGAGAAGATGCTCTACGACAATGCGCAGCTTTCGCAGGCCTACCTGCGGGGCTACCTGCTGACTCGAGACCCTTGGTATCGGCAGGTGGCCGAGGAGACGCTCGACTTCGTCCGCCGCGAGATGACCGACCCGGCAGGCGGATTCTACTCGAGTCAAGATGCCGACAGCGAGGGAGAGGAGGGCCGGTTCTTCGTCTGGAGCGAGGAGGAGATTCGCGCGGTTCTTGGAGAGGACGCAAAGCTCTTCTGCGAGTTCTACGACGTTTCGCCCCGAGGAAACTGGGAGGGGCGCAACATTCTGAATACGCCGGTGTCGCTCGAGAGTTTCACTCCCGGGCGAGACTCAGCCGAGATCGGGGCGCAGCTTTCGAGGTCGTGCCGGAATCTGTTGGAGGTTCGC
>VFKD01000244.1 GCA_009885735.1 bacterium | reverse complement strand
GAGTCACACCAGTCCCATAGGTCCCATAGGTCCCATAGGTCCCATAGGTCCCATAGGTCCCATAGGTCCTATCTAGCGTCAGTGGCCTCGGCGGGCTGTCTCTCGGGCCAAGCCAGCGTCACGCCAACCCCCGCCAGTGCGGATGCGATGAGTCCCCACACGAACGGCGCAACTCCCAGCAGGTAGACCGGTGCGAAGCTGCTCTTCTCGCCGATGCCGGGATCTACTTTCTTTATCCAGCCCGCCGCATAGAGCACGAGAATAGTAAATACCCCTGTCAGCATCGCCGCCATTGCTCCACGCGCGGTGGCCTTCTCCCAGTAGCTCGCCATGATTGCCGGGACAAGGAATGCGCACGCCGCGCTTCCTCCTGCAAACACGATGATTGCTTGTAGGAACTTTGGTGAGTAGACGGAACCGGCGGCGCCCGCAAGTGCGATTACGACGATGGCGACATGACTCAGAAGCTTGAGCGTACGCTCGGAGGCGTGTGAGTTGATGTGGCGGTGGTAGATGTCCTGAACGAAAGCCGAGCTTATCTGCACCAGAAACGCACTCACCGTGGCCATCAACGCGCCAAACGGAGCCGCGAGAATGAGCCCTGCAACCCACGGCGATGCAACCGTGAGCGCAAGCGTGGGCATGACCTCGTCCGGCTTCTCCAGGCTCGGCAGAATGGCTCGCGCACAGATGAAGATGAGCACAATCGGCAGGTAGATGACCGTGTTATAGATCGCAAGCACGAATGTGGCGTGCCGCATGGACTTGGTGTCGCTGCAGGCCATGAGGCGAACGAGAGTGGCAGGCTGGCCCATTCCCGCTATCGACCACATGCAGAAAAATGACGCAACCATCGAGATCGGCAAAAACTCGCGACCCGCTCCAGGAGCCGAGGCAAACCCAGCACCGACGGCGCTAACTCCTGCCGCAGTTCCTGCCGCCAGGCCGCCTGAATGCGAGAGCGCGAGCGGGAGAAGGATGAGAATGCCGACCGCCATCAGCACGCTTTGGAACATGTCGGTCCATACCGCGGCCAGGAAACCACCGAACACCGTGTAGGCCACCACGACGGCCGTGAACACGCAGAGGCCGTAAAGGAACGCAGGCGACTGCCCTCCAAACGAAACAGCGGTTTGCGAGAGGCCGTCCATCGCGGGAAGAACCTTCTGCAGGATGATTGCCCCTCCCTTGAACTGGGCCACGAGGCTGAACCCCAGCAGAAAGATCATGACAACCGAGGCGACCATTCCGAGCTCCGGGCTCTTGAAGCGAGCTCGCAGCATGTCGGGTAGCGTCACGGCGCCTGTTCGCCGCGAGAGGCGCGCGATAGGCTTTGCCAATATGGCAAAGGTGCATAGAGGCACCATCATATAGCTGGCGATCCAGAGCGCAAGGACCCAGCCGTACTGGTAGACAAGCGACGGGAAGCCCATGAAAGTTCCGCCGCTCATCACAGTGGCCGTAAGCGCGAGGGACCAGACTCCCAGGCTGCGGTTGCCAAGGAAGTATCGTGAGAGGAAGCCGCCTCCGTCGCCGCTCTTTGCGTTCACGCGATTCGACGCAATGCCTATTGCGAGCGAGACGACCATGAGCGCGACAAGCGCGAGGAGGGGAGCGTAGCTAGACATTCGTGGTCAATTCCGGCTCTGCGTCGAGGTC
>VFKD01000352.1 GCA_009885735.1 bacterium | reverse complement strand
GCCACATCCGCATACGACTGCAGTGCGCGAGCGGCATCGACCGCAGTCTCGGTGTCGGTTAGCATCTGCGCCTCGACGCAGTTGCCGAAGACGATGTCCACATGGTCGGAGAGCAGCTTGCGGAAGTCGTCCTTGTGGCGGTTGACACAAAACGGATCGGCAAGGCTGAGCGCCACCTTCGCGCCAGCCCGGTTCGCCTCGCGCATCGCAAGGAGCACCGCCTCCTTCTGGTTGTCCGTATCCCACAGGTACCCGGTGACGTAGAGGATGCGGCTTGACGCGATGTCCGCAGCCACCACATCGGATGGATGCAGTTCACGGCTCTCTCCCAGGAACGTAAGCATCGTTCGCTCCGCGTCCGGGGTTATCAGGATGAGCGAGATTCCGGTTGCACCCTCTCCTGTCGCCAGATTCGGCTGAACTCTCTTCGCAAGAAGCCCCGCTCGGTACATCTCGCCGTGCTCGTCCGGTCCCACGCGGCTTGTGTAGCAAGCGCTCCCACCCAGCAGCGCAAGGCCTATCATGGTGTTCGCGCCGGAGCCGCCTGCCTCGGTGTGGACAATGTGCTGGTAGATAGTAGGGACAATCTCGCGCTGCCTCTCGGCATCGATGAGGAACATGCCCCCCTTCTGCACGCCTAGATCGGCCAGGACCTCTTCCGGAACCTCCGCCTGTATGTCAAAAAGTGCGTTGCACATCCCAAAGACGTCAAATCGCATGATAAACCCCTCTGCCTCCTGAGAGCCGCCCGGCGGCCCACGAAAGTCTACCCGCTGGCCCGAAAAATAGATTTCCGGATATGACCACCCCAAAACGAGTGGTATAATGGTCGAGCTTAAAACGGGTGCTTCGGCGACGGCACGGAACAGTCGCCCGCAGGGACTTTTGAGCCCAGCGCTTCGGGGAGTTCAGCTTCCCGCCCGGCGGCCTTCGGGCCGTCGCACACACATCCCTGCTCCAGCAAGGGCTTGGAGCCAAAGACCAGGGGGAGGAGACCGCGCATGCGCCCATACGAGGCCATGTATATTGTGGATGCCGAGATTGACGAAGAGAAGCTCGCAGCCACGATAGCAAAGTACAGCAAGGTTGTCACCGACATGGGTGGCACGATTACGAACCACGGAAAGTGGGAGCAGGGCCGCAGGCGGCTTGCCTATCCTATTGGCGGGCGCCGCGAAGGCATGTATCTCATGATGCGTTTCGAGGCAGGCACCGACGTACCCCCGGAGCTCGACCGAATCTACCGGATTAGCGACGACGCCTTTCGTCACATCATTGTTCGCAAGGACGAAAACGAAGCTCCGCCCATCCTAAGGACTTCTCAGGCAGCAACGCCGGAAGCGGCAGACGCCGAGGCGCCCGCAGAGGAAGCAGCAGCTTCCGAGGCAGGCGCTGAATTGGAAGCCGCTGCTGAAGCCGCTCCGGCGGCAGAAGCTCCGGCAGCAGAAGCTGCTGAGGCTGAAGTAGAAGCTGCTCCTGAGGCAAGCCCAGAGGTTGTAGCCGAAGCCGAAGAGGCCGCCCCTGCAGAGGAGCCCGTCGCAGCCGAAGAGGCTGCCGCGGACGAACCTGGTGTGGAAGCGGATGCGACCAAGGCAGACAAAGAATAGGCGCCGCGCGAGTCTCCCATAGGAGAGAGATGCCATGCTGAACCGCATTACGTTGGTAGGTCGATTAACCAAGGACCCAGAATCTCAGTACACGCCCAGCGGTGTTGAGATCGCAAAGTTCCGTATAGCCGTTGACCGAATGTTCAAGAACAAGGAGACTGGGGAGAAGGAGACAGACTTCTTCGACGTGGTCACCTTTCGACAGACGGCCGAGTTCGTGGGCAAGTACCTCACGAAGGGCAGGCTGGTATCAGTTGATGGACGGATGCAGTACCGGACGTGGAAGGCGCAAGACGGCTCGCCTCGTTCGACTTACGAGGTGAATGCAGAGAACGTGCATGGCCTCGATAGAGCGCCGGACGGCGAGCGACCTGCGTATTCTGGAGACGCCGGAGGCTACGGCCAGCAGCCAAAGGCTTCGCCGGGACCAGCCGCACCTGCAGTTGCAGCCTCGGATGACGACGATCCATTTGCCGACGAGTAGCTTCGCCGGCCAACATAACTAGACCGATTAACGAAAGGACACAGGCATATGCCTCCTCCACCACCAAAACGAAGGCCGCCCGGAAAATACAAGAAGGCTCGCCGCAAGGTCTGCGTCTTCAGCGCAAACAAGATGGTCACGGTCGATTGGAAAGATATCAATCGGCTGCGAAAGCTGATGTCGGACCGAGGGAAGATCGTGCCGCGACGCACCACGGGAACGCGAGCGTGGTTCCAGCGCAAGGTGGCCATCGCCATTAAGCGCGCACGCTTCATGGCCCTGCTTCCTTACGTCGCGGAATAGGGAACGGCCTCACCAAAGACACAGAGGTACGGCGAACGGCTAAGGCGTCCTCACGCGAAGGCGCGAGGGCGCGAAGAAGGGCAACGCCGGACACTCCCCAAACAAACACTCCCGCATCATTGTAACGTGGAGCGTGAGGTGGCTGTAGGGGCGATAGCATCCGCACGGAACGTACCCGCTTGGTCGGAACGGTTGTATGCGGATGCTTCGCCCGCCGCATATCGTTAGTGACCACAGACTCTGCAGCCGTGGCGTCCATGTACACAGGCGACATGCGCGTTTGGCTGAGAACGCGCGAATAGCCACGCTGGAAGGGCGCACCCCGGTGCGCCCTTCTTTGCTTGTGTGACTGCACGCCCCAACTTACCGACCATGTAGACTACAGGAGTAGACTTGAACCTATGAGCAACTCACCCGTGCTGGACGACCGCAAGGCGATGTCCGCCCTCGACCCGCAGGACATGATGGGCCTCACCACCGGCTTCCCGGCGCAGTGCCGCAAAGCCGCCGAGATTGCGGCGGCATTTGAGCCTCCTCTGACGCAGCGAACCGTGCGCAACGTCGTGGTCACGGGTCTGGGCGGATCGGCCATCGGGGGCGACCTCCTCCGGTGCATCGCGGAGGAGACCTCGGTGGCCCCTCTGGTCGTGAACCGGGACTATCACCTCCCTGGGTTCGTCGGCCAAGAGACGCTCGTCATCTGCGCCTCATACTCCGGTGGCACCGAGGAGACACTTTCGGCCTACAGGCAGGCACGGGCTCGTTGCGCGCAGATCGTCTGCATCACGAGCGGCGGCGCATTGGGAGAGATGGCAAAGGCGGACCACGTGCCCGTTATCTCGATCCCTGGCGGGCAGCCGCCACGCGCCTCGACCGGCTACCTCTTCTTCCCCATGCTCGCGGTTCTCGCGAAGCGCGGCCTGCTCGATCGGTCGGTAGACGTAGACGTTGAGGAGACGCTGGCGCTGCTCGATAGGCTGGGTGGTGAATATGGTCCCGGCACGCCCTCAGCAGAGAATCCCGCAAAGCAGCTTGCCGATAAGCTGCATCTGCGAATTCCAGTGTTCTACGGCTCGCAGGGATGGCGAGGTGCTGTGGCGAATCGGTGGAAGTGCCAGTTCAATGAGAACGCGAAGATCCATGCCTTCGCGAACGTGCTGCCCGAGCAGAACCACAATGAGATCCTGGCCTGGACGCAATGCCGAAGCCAAGCGCGGCGCTGGTCCGTAGTGATGCTGAGAGACCCGGACGAGAAGCGCGATGCGCCGCGAATTGCCAAGCGCGTCGAGGTGACGAAGAGCATCATTGGGCGCGCCGCGCAGACGCACGAGGCGTGGGCGCAGGGCGAAACGACTCTTGCAAGAATGTTCAGCCTGGTCTATTTGGGAGACTTCGTGAGTGTCTATGCAGCGCTTCTTCTGGGAACCAACCCCACCACCATCGCCGGAATCGACCGGCTCAAGGCCGAGCTCGCCAAGCTTAAGAGTTAGGCGCGTGCGGGGCTTCACGTGCCTCTCGGCAGGCGCGATCCTGCTCGCTGCCCTGCAATGCGCCGTGCCGTTCGCACTCGCACAGGTTGGTCAGAGTCCCGCTTCGGCACCATCAACTCAGGCTGACCCGCAGCCCAAGGATGGCCCGCGCATCACCGTCGCTCCAGCGGCGATCACATTTCCAGACCTCGCCAAGAAGCTCTCCGCCCCGGGCCGTAAGGTCATCTGCCCCCGCGCATTCTC
>VFKD01000581.1 GCA_009885735.1 bacterium | reverse complement strand
GAACCGGAAAGACTTAAGCGCATGCAGGCCGACTATAGTGCATGGAACAAACAGAACGCCTCTCCCGCATGGCTGCGGGGCGAAGAGGAGGACGAGCCGAAGAAGCCACAGAAAAGGTGAACCAATGGCTTGGGGGGTGAACTACAATGGGCGACGTGCGGCTAGGTTACCAGGTGGAGTATCACCGATTCGCCAGCCATGTGTGAGGGTTTGCTGATGAGCCGAGTAGGCCTATGTACAATAGCAGTATTGCTCCTTGCAGCGGCGTCGCCCGCAACCACGCGGCAATCAGATCGGCCCGCCGCAGTGAAGCCGAACATCGTGCTCATCGTCGCGGACGACCTCGGGTACGGCGACATCGGAGTACACGGCTGCACAGAGATTCCCACGCCGAACATCGATGCGCTCGCGAAGTCCGGAGTTCGGTGTACCAACGGCTATGTAACCTGCCCGGTCTGCAGCCCCACCCGGGCCGGCCTTTTGACCGGACGATACCAGACGCGATTCGGCCACGAGTTCAACCCTGGTCCGCGGAACCTGGCGAGCCGAGAGTTCGGCCTCGTCCGCTCGCAGAAGACGCTTGCGGAGCGCATGAGGGCGGAAGGCTACGTCACCGGTTTGGTGGGCAAGTGGCACCTCGGATCGACGGTAGGATTGCTGCCGAACGACCGCGGATTCGACGAGTTCTTTGGGTTTCTGGGCGGCCTGAGCCCCTACTTTCCGCGCAGGAAGGCCGGCGACCAACGGCTGATGATCCTTAGAAACAAGGAGCACGTCGAGGAGACGAGCTACCTGACGGACGCCTTCGCGCGCGAAGCGGTCGGTTTCATTGACCGGCATCAGGCCGAGCCGTTCTTCCTCTACCTGCCGTTCAACGCGGTACACGCGCCAATGCAGGCGATAGAGAAGTATCGCAGCAGGTTTCCCAAAATCCTGGACGGCAGGCGGCGGACCTACGCGGCGATGCTCTCCGCAATGGACGATGCCATTGGGCATGTGATGGCGAAGCTGACTGAAGCCAAGCTGGACGAGAATACGCTGGTCATCTTCCTAAGCGATAACGGCGGACCCACCCGGGTGACCACTGCGCGCAACACACCGCTGAGCGGAGCAAAAACCCAAGTGATGGAGGGCGGCATTCGGGTGCCGTTCCTAATGAGGTGGACCGGCACGCTGCCCGCTGGCAGGGTCTATGAGAAGCCCGTCATCTCGCTCGACATCCATCCCACCGTGATGGCTGCCGTGGGAATCGCGCAGCCAATGGGTACGGCGCTCGACGGTGTGAATTTGCTGCCCTATCTCACCGGGAGGAAGAAAGGGTCGCCGCACGATGCGCTCTTCTGGCGGTACGGGGAGCAGAACGCAGTGCGCGAGGGAGACTGGAAACTGGTGCGAATGCCCGACGAGCCAGATAGGCTCTTCAACCTCGCTGCGGATCCCGGCGAAATGACCAACCTTGCCGAGAGTCAGCCTGCCCGGTTGAAGCACCTGCTTGCAATCTACGATGCTTGGAATGCGAAGAACGTTTCTGCGGCTTGGACCTATGCGGCCGGAGCGGCTGCGTTTGGGAAGAAGCGTTGATGACGAGTTGTCTCACTGCTGTTGCCGCAGCCGTGATCAGTTTCCTCGTATCTAATTCGGCATCTGCACTGGGAGAACCCACCAAGCAGCACCCTCGCGGCATGGTCCGCATCCCTGGCGGCTCGTTCACCATGGGCACGGACGATGGCTACCCCTATGAGGCCCCTGCGCATCGAGTAAAGGTCCGGACCTTCTACGTCGACCGGCACGAGGTCACCGTGGCGGAGTTTGCAAGGTTCGTGAAGGTAACTAAGTACAAGACCGAAGCGGAACGCTTTGGCTGGAGCGGAGTCTTCGACACAAGGCAGCAGATCTGGACGAAGTGCGACGGCGCGACATGGCGCAGGCCGGACGGGCCGAGGAAACCCGCGCCGAAGCAGGACGAGCCGGTGACGCAGGTCTCGTGGAACGACGCTCAGGCTTTCGCAAAGTGGGCGGGCAAGCGCCTTCCCACCGAAGCGGAGTGGGAGTATGCCGCGCGCGGCGGCAAGGACGTGCTCTACCCTTGGGGCAACGAGGTCTCGCCCGGAGGCAGGATGATGGGCAACTGGTGGCAGGGCAGCTTCCCGGAGGATGACACGGGCAAGGACAGGTATAAGGGCCGCGCTCCCGTGGGCAAGTTCAAGCCGAACGGTTACGGCCTCTTCGACATGGGCGGCAACGCCTGGGAGTGGTGCCAGGATTGGTTTGCGGAAGACACCTATGCGAAGAGCCCAGGAATTGACCCGCGTGGACCCAAGACCGGCGAGGAGCGCGTGATACGCGGCGGCTCCTGGATGTGCTCGCTGAACTACTGCCGCGGATTCAGGGTGTCGGCGCGAAGCCACTCGTCGCCCGATACGGGCTTGAACAATATGGGGTTTCGGTGTGCGTGGAGTGCTCCGGGGCGGACGGCTAGGACGTCGGGTACACCTGTCAAGCGATAGTGACCTACGATTGAAATCGCGGCTGCAAAGGGCACGAAGTCCGCCTTCGCGGACTGAATCGGAGCGCGGGCGTCCCGCCCGCCACGGCAGCGCCAAACCGAAGTAGGGCGCTATCTCGCCGCATGAATCGATTCCGCGGTGCCCAGAATCTCCTTGATGTAGAACCTATTCCGGCTTGCCTCGACCCCCGATCGGCTCACTAGGTCAACCTCTCTCCCAACAATTCCTGCAAGCTCAACTTTCATGTCCACGTGGTCGAAAAGATCCCACTCGCAGTCCTCATCGAAGTCCGCGAGGAAGTCGATATCGCTGTCGGGCCGAAAGTCGTCACGCAGGATGGAGCCGAAGACCTTCAGCTCGCGGATCTTCCACTTGCGGCAGAATTCGCGTATAGCGGGGCTGTCTAGGTCGATTCCGTGTGCGATCATGGGTTGGTCCCTGGGGTGTGTGATTTGATGGTAGTGTACACCATTAGGACACGTCATGCGGCTTTGTCTGGCTGCTACGCGGCGTAGTTGTAGTCGTCTGGGCATAAAGGAATATCGGAACAGCCGCAGCCTCCCTGGAACTGGCTCCGGGGAGGCTGCAGTAGGTTGGCGACGGCACCAGCTAGGGAACTACTGGTGTAAGGATAAACGCGTGCTCCCACACATCGCCCGTTACGGTTCCAAAGCCGACAATTTGCCCGCTTGAGTTGATGCCCGCTGCATACCCAAGCACCCAGCCGGACTCAGGCGAAATGAGTGTGTTCAAGTCGACTATCATGTTGCTCGTGGCGTCCCAGCGCCAGGCGATGCCGCTGCCGGAATTACCCACGATTACGCCGGCGTCGTTGATTCCATTCGCCTGCGTCCATGCCCAGCCCGACGGCACACCTAGCGAGAGGATTGCACTGCCGGACCAACGGACGGCGGTGCGAACGTTTTCCTCGTTTGGCGAGTATCCCACTACGACAGTTCCCGCGTTGTTGATGCCAAGCGCCTCCGATCCTGGGTTCGCCGACAGCGACGTCAGGGGGACAACGCCGGTGCTCAGGCTCCAGGCGCAGGCGCTGTTACCATTTCTGCCGGCAATCTGACCGCTGTCGTTGATCGCATTGCCAGACGAAAACGGGAGGTTCTTCGTTGTGCCGTTCTGCCACACAAACGCCGCTGTTCCGATTGATCCCGTGACCTGGGGATTCGGCAAGACGTTATTGACGGCAAGCGCGCGTCCGTTCTTCTTCGTGATGTCGATTGCAGCAGCGCCATTCTTCCAGAGTGCCGGCCGAAGCGCGCCTGACCTATTCTGCGCCCACCCAACCACCCATCCGGCGTTGTTTATTCCCGTTCCCTCGGAGCCTGCGCCCCCAAGCGTGCCAAGATCGATAAGGCTCGAACCATTGAAGAAGAGCGCGTGACCGGTCGATGAATTCTGAGCGCTGCGCGCCGATGCCTGACCGCTGGAGTTGATTCCTGTACCGATGATGCGGTTAGCTCCGGGAATGCTGCCCAGGTCCTGAATGGTGTAGCTTGTCTGCGCCCGGATTGCGCCCGCGGTGAGCGCCATTAGGCTGGCCAGGGCAACAGAGAGACGTGCTGAACGATGCGTCATGGTGATTTCTCCTCCTCCCGATTCGGGTTGATATCTGAGTGTATCAACCGTCAATCCCGAAACTATCCCCAACCGGAGAGGACGTATGAATCAATTTCGAGGAGCGCAGGTTGCCGGAGCAACGGGATGAACCGCAGAGAACGCAATGGACGCAGAGAAGGACGAAGATCACGGCGCAGGACGGTGCCTGCACCCTACAAGGGATTGCGCCTCTGTTCGGCCCATGTCAGACCCGCAGCGCCTCGTAGGGCAGGGGCTCCGTCCCCTGCCGTAGACGTTCTTGGCGTCAACTGCCTACCAGCACCAGTTTGACCGCGGTCCGCACATTGCCGGCTCGACGTACGGGGCGAACGGCACGGCGCAGGACGGGGCCTGCACCCTACATGCGGCCCATGTCAGACCCACAACGCCTCGTAGGGCAGGAGCTCCGTCCCCTGCCGTAGACGTTCGGGTCTCAGCTGCCTACTGCCTACCTGACCCAGCTTGATCGTGTTCTGCAAACTTCGGGCACAGACTAGTCGTTCGTGCTGTTCAGCGCATACGCAACGGCCTGTTCCCACGTCATTGCGCGGCCTATCTGCAGTTCCTGGTCGAGGCGCTCGTCTCCCATGCCAAGGCGCATAACAGCCATGAGTTGCTCGATTATTTGCCGATCGTTCGGTTGGCGGGAACGTCCCATTGCCTCGGACATGTCATCCGCAGCCGCGTATATGCGTGCAGCCCGGACATATTGTGACCATGCACATGCTAGACGTACAAGGTTTTCTAGTGTACCGAGGCCCACCCTTCGACTGCCGATCCGAAGTCCAAGTGTAAGGGATTCCAACAGGGACTCCTCCGCCCTATGCAACAATCCTTCGTTGCGGAAAACGGTTGCAAGCCAATTAAGCGCAATTGCCTGACCGGCCGCATCCCCAAGATCTCTCTGTATTCCGAGTGCTTCCTCCAGGTACTCCTTCGCCTCGGGCCACTTGCTCTGTTCCGCGAAGCTGGAGCCCAACCCGAACAATCCCCTGGCGATTTCCACAGTGTCACCAAGGGAGCGATGTATGGAGAGAGAGGCATCAAGGCAGCGGAATGCGAACTCATAATCCTCCTGGTAGGAGACTGTGTTTCCAAGACTGTAGAGAACTCTTGCCTCAACCCGCCGATCTCCAGCGTCGCGGCTGTGAGGCAATGCCTCCTCCAGAAGAGCTCGACCCGTTGCATAGTCGTTCAGTGACACGGCGATATTACTCAGGGCGTTGAGGGAATTTGCAATGCCTGCGTGATTATCGAGATCCCGTCGAATTTGAAGCGACTGCTCGCACAGTGCACGGGCGTCTGTGAAGTCACCCAATTGCATTGAGAAACTGCCCGCCAGATTCAGGGCGTCTGCTCGTGCCTCGGTTCTTGCCTGTGCACCGGCATGGGCGATGGCCGCCAAGAGACTAGTGCGGCCTTCAGTCCAGTTGCAGCGCGTATGCCAGAAACGCATTGCCGTACTGCACATCCTCAGCCCGAGATCTCCCCCATCAGGATCGTCTCTCAGCCGCTCGAGGGCTGCCCGTAAGTTGTCGTGCTCTGCATCCAGTCGGTCAAGCCATATCAACTGGTCCGGCCCTTGAAGGTGAGGCTTTGCCTCTTCCGCCAGCGAGAGAAAGAACTCCCAGTGCCTCCGCTGCGCCAGCGTCCGCTCCACCGACGTCAACTGCTCGTCGCCATACTCCCGCAGAGTCTCGAGCATGCGGAAGCGCATCTCGGATCCTCGGTCGTCCGTCTGCACGAGCGAGCACTCCCGCAGCATGGCGAGATGGTCGAGGGCCAACGGCTCGTCGCAGACTGCCTCCGCAGCCTCTGCAGTCCATCCGCCTCGAAAGACCGAGAGGCGAGCAAAGAAGGTCTGCAGCTCGGGCGAGAGGAGACGCCAGCTCCAGTCAATGGCTGCGCGCATCGTGCGGTGGCGCTCCGCCACGCCGCGCTTGCGGCTCACCAGGAACTCAAATCGACGGCCCAAGTGCGCCAGCATCTGAGAGGGCGTCATCGCAGACGCACGCGCCGCCGCCAGCTCGATGGCTAACGGCAGTCCTTCCAGCCGATCGCACAGCTCCGCGACCGCCGCGGCGTTTCTGCTGGTGATGCGAAAGTCCGGCAGCGAGGCCCGAGCACGGTCCACGAAAAGCTGGACGCTGTGGAACATGCTCAGACCCTCTGCAGTCCACGTCGCCACCCCTCTGCCCCCCGCAAGCGGGGGGCTCATGTTTGGCTATCTCATAGCGTAGCACACGGCGGAGGCAGCCGAGTTTGGGTACTTTAGGCCGGTTCGTGTCTGCTGGTCCGTGGCACCGAAGCCGTGTATATT